>CAYMRN010000010.1:0-13613 GCA_964392855.1 uncultured Sphaerochaeta sp. | reverse complement strand
AAGCATAACCAGAATAGGGAAACATGTTTTCTGGTATTGACTCTATGACTGCAGGTCCCGACCTGATGATCGGGGCCTTTGTCACACAATATTTGTAAATAATTGATATAGGTAGGATGATTTTGATATATAGAGGAAGTTTTTTCTTTTTGTTGTATTTACAACATAGAAGAAAGTCCTTCTTTTCTATACTGGTGGCACGGTTGGGGGGACAACTGGGCCAACCGCTATAGCGCATGTACTGTTTCTGCCAGAACAGGGTTACCCAGTTCTGGTGGTAAATTGAAAAAAATAGGAGAAAATTGAATGGACAACAAGATGTTTTGCTTCCAGTGCCAGGAAACTGCACGGAATATCGGATGCACACAGATGGGGGTTTGCGGAAAAGACCCTGATACAGCCAACATGCAGGATCTGCTTGTTTGGGTCACCAAGGGCTTGAGCCAGATCACCACAAGGCTGAGGGCAGAAGGCAAGAGTGTCTCCCCTGAAGTGAACCACATGGTCACCTTCAATCTGTTCAGCACCATTACCAACGCAAACTTTGACGAGCAGGTCTTAGCTGAGCGGATCCTTGCAGTGATTGCAACCAAAAAGAGCCTGCTTGCCCAGCTTGATACCAAGGAAGGACTCAGTTCTGCTGCACTCTACGATGCTACCGACAAGAGCCTCTTTCTTGACCAGGCCAAGGGTGTTGGCGTGCTCAGTGAGAAAAATGAAGATGTACGCAGCCTCAAGGAACTGATCACATACGGCCTCAAGGGCGTAAGTGCATACAGCAAGCATGCCAACGTCCTGATTAAGGATGACGAGAATCTTGATGAGTTCATCCAGTCAACCCTCGCAGCTCTGCTTGAGGAGAAGAGTGTTGAAGATCTTATCGCCCTTACCCTTGAGACCGGCAAGCATGGTGTCGCAGGCATGGCCCTTCTTGATGGTGCCAACACCTCAGCCTATGGCAATCCTGAAATGACGAAAGTTAAGCTTGGGGTTGGGACAAACCCCGGCATCCTCATCAGCGGACACGACCTTCGCGACCTTGAGATGCTCCTTGAGCAGACACAGGGAACCGGCGTTGATGTATATACCCACTCTGAGATGCTTCCCGCACACTACTATCCTGCATTCAAGAAGTACCCAAACTTTGTCGGTAACTATGGCAACGCATGGTGGAAGCAGAAACAGGAGTTTGCCTCTTTCAACGGCCCCATCCTGATGACCACAAACTGCATAGTCGCTCCTGCCGAATCCTACAAGGACCGCATTTTCACCACTGGTGCTACCGGTTTCCCCGGAGTGAAGCACATCCCTGGCGATATTGGGGACGAGAAGGATTTCTCAGAGATCATTGCCCTTGCAAAGAAGAGCCCTGCCCCGACCGAGCTGGAGACAGGTGAGATCATCGGAGGCTTTGCCCATAACCAGGTATTTGCCCTTGCCGACAAGGTTGTCGATGCAGTGAAGAGCGGAGCGATCAAGCGCTTTGTTGTCATGGCCGGTTGTGATGGAAGGTCCAAGAGCCGAGACTACTACACTGAGTTTGCACAGGCTCTGCCCCAGGATACCGTCATCCTTACTGCAGGTTGCGCAAAGTACAAGTACAACAAGCTCAACCTCGGTGACATCGGTGGCATCCCCCGTGTGCTCGATGCAGGCCAGTGCAACGACTCCTACTCCTTGGCTCTTATCGCCTTGAAGCTGAAGGAAGTCTTTGAGCTGGATGACATCAACGAGCTGCCCATCTCGTACAACATAGCCTGGTACGAGCAGAAGGCTGTCATCGTCCTGTTGGCTTTGCTCTATCTTGGAGTGAAGAACATCCACCTAGGACCAACCCTTCCTGCCTTCCTTTCACCAAACGTGGTGAACGTGCTGGTTGAGAACTTCGGTATTGCCGGAATCTCCTCTGTCGAGGAAGACATGAAGATCTTGGTCGGCTAATGGCAGTCCAGAGATAGATTATCAGTATATTACTAACCAAGGGAGCCTTCCGCATGCGGAGGGCTCCCTGTTTTAGTTTGCCTGTCTAATCAAGGCAGGCCCCTTGCTTCAAAGTTCACTCTCGTAGAGCATTGGAACTGGAAAACACCACCACCATCATGAAGGGTTTCCCTCCCTCTCTTGGGTGGGGTCAGAAGAGTAGGGGGATTAGAAACAGGATAGATGTGACTGCTTAAGTCTCCTTCAGGAAGCCAGTATTCTGCGGTAGGTCTATGAAACGGAAAGTGATTTGTATATGGATGTACTGGTATGTACAAAGCAGGTAGTATCTGACTGTTTTTGTACTATTAGCGAAAAACTTGGGTAAAATGCAAAATATACTAGAATTTGCAATGTGGTAGTATCTTTTCTATTCCTCTAAACTGACATACGTAACATCTATATAATTCACATAGAGCATTATGGTATAAGGTTATACTATTAGAGCTGTCTTAGTGAACCCACAAGATCCCTCTTCCCTCACTAGAAGCTGACATAGGTTAGGAGAAGCTCGGTACTATTGCAAAAAACAAGGCTTTCCCAAGAGAACGGGGCTGCCTCATATGGAGTATGAAGCAGCCCCTACACAATAAACTCTCTATAATTTCTCTCTGTCCCTTAGCTTCTCCTCAAGAGGCCTGCGCAAGCTGTCTACCAGATTGGTATCTTGATGGAAATCTCTCTTTAGAAGTACCACCTCAAGGCCATCCAGGCCAGGCTGTTATCCTTGTAAGAGCCAAAGGTACCCTCACTGTCACCCACAAAGAGGTCGAGTCCTCCTTCCAAGACAACCCCGTCCTCAACAGTCCACGCAAGGGAAGGCCTGATGAGGGCATTGAGGGGATCAGCTTCCACATAGGTGAAGAGCTTTGCTGCAAGCTGGTCGGAGAAGAAGGTCTTCTGTACCCTGAAGGTGAAGGTATGGCTGAACTCCTTGAGGAATTTTCCCTGCTCCATCAGCTTGTCATGGTGGTCATGCACATAACCGAAGATATACTGAGCCGACATCTGAGATCCCCAGAGATCCCAGTCGAGTCCTGCAAGGGACTGCAGCTGGTGGTGCTTTTCCATTGCAATGGTAAGAGCTGGGAAATTCCCTGAAATAGAGTTGAAGGGTTTGTCAAAGTATGCTGCGGCTTCCAGTCTCAATACTGTAGAACCAATTGTCGTGCTCATTGAACCTCCACCCATGGTGTAGCGACCATAAGTCTGGTTTATGATAGCGGGATCTGATCCTGATGGAGGGGTTATGCCGGTTATATATGGTTCAGCAGTGTATGCATATCCACCCATCAATGCCCAGTTCGCCTTCGATCCGAAATGACTGACCTTCCCGAATACTTCACTGTTCTCCAGGGTTTGTGCAGGTAAATTAAAATTAAAGTCTGCTTTTTTTATTACATTGGGGTTGGCCCCAGGCAGATCCGGCATCTTAGCCCACATCGAGTCCTTGTCTGGCATGCTCGTAGGAATGAACTTGGCCACCCATATCCCTTCGAAGGTAAAGGCATCCTTGTAGTAGTTCACCTTTATGGCAGGGACTCCTTTTCTTATTTCCTTGAAGTCTGCGAGGATGAAGGATCTCATATCCCTTGGGCTTACCAGGTCGGTGATGAAGGCCCCTTCTGCCTCGCCCCAGATGATAGCCTGCTTTCCTACCCTGATATCGGCATCTTCCAAGAAGAAGTCGATATAGGCCTCTCGTATGCCTAGTGTTAGGGCTTGGTTGTCCCCCATGTAGATGGTAGGGTTAACCACCATGCGGGTATTCTCTCCCCATCCTGTGATGGTGAGGTCCAAGGTCTGCTCATGGACAGCAAACTCTGAGTCTTCAAAGGTATACGCGAGATAGTCGCGAAGCATCCCGTTGAACTCAATGTCCTTTGCACTCAGTGATAGGGTAGCCATGCTAAGTAGTATGGCTAGAAGTATTACTATTTTTTTCTTTGTTTGTCTCATCTTTTGGTGCTCCTTAAATTCTCGGTCCCATCTTCATCTGACGCTCGGTGAAGACGCTCTCTTTCAGGTCATTGTTGAACGAGACGTCCAGCATCTGGATTCTCGTAGAGGTTCCCTTGTCCGTATTGGTCATGGTCATATCGGTGATGACCCAGACCCCATCACTCTTTTCATATGAGGCAATCTCCAGCTTCTTGCCAAGCTTTCCATTAGGAAGATAGAACTCCTTCTTCAGGCCTATCCACTCATCTTCAACCACCCAGGCAAGGGTCTTTGCATAGGTTGGCTTTGCTTCCTTGGGGATGCTCTCCACTACCAGGCACTTCCTGCCGTCTATGGTTTCTGTCCTTAGGACCTTGTGCGTGTCTGCACTGGGGTGGCGGGTTCCCATATCGTCGTAGGTGAAGTCCGAACCCATGAAGGAGTCGTTTTTCTTGTCCCCGGCTACACGTTTGGTCCGCTTTATCGCTGGCAGGTAGATCCACTGGTCGTCACTTCTTCCATCCGAGTAGCTATAGCTGAGGAAGCTGGTGTCCTTCACATCAGAAGGGGCTAGGAAGAACATGATTTTCTTCTCCCCGTCTGCATCGTTTTTCCTATACTGCTGGATGCTCCGTTCACGTGTGGAACCTCTAGAGTTGGTTAGGGTCATGACAAGGTTGGCACTCATGTTGTTGCCACTGTCTCTGGTGTACACCTTGTTCATGACCTCTTCGCCGCTATATGCAGCAGAGAGGGTGACAAGGGCGATTAGGGCTATGGCAACACTTGCTGCCATGCGTTTAGGCTGTCTTTTTCTCATACGTTGGTTACTCCTGTATTACTTAGTTGTAGTTGTCGTATCTTCTTGGGCAATAGGCGTCCCTTCTTGTCCAGATGATTGATGATTACGATTAGCACGGTGAGGGTAAGCAGGGCACTCATCGCCATATTCAGCATGATGAGGGCCCCCACCTGCCTGTTGGGAGGGAATACGCTGAACAGGAGGACTGCAAAGCCTCCCATCACAGCGATGGCGTTCAGGATGATCGCGCGCCCTGTATGGGAGAGCGTCTCCCTGGTTGCCTCTTCTCTGCTGAAGCCCTTCAGTCTCCTGTTGGTATAGTGCTCGAGCAGATGGATGGAATAGTCGACTCCGATACCCACTGCGATACTTGAGATAAGGGCAGTTGCTGAACTGAGGGGGATGTTCAACAGGCCCATTACCCCGAAGTTGACCACAGCTGTAATTGCTATGGGAACAGTCCCTGCAAGCCCTACCCAGATATTTTTGAACAGCAGGGTAAGCAGCAAGGCCACTATGATAAAGGAGAGGGCCAAGCTTAATATCTGCCCTTTGAGCAACAGGGAGGAGAAGACAAAGGTCTTGTACCCGCTGCCTGCAAAACTGATCTCTATGCCGTGGGCGGCAAACCTAGGGGTGGCCTCCTCAACAAGGTCCATGATCGAGCCCAGCACTGCAGAGCTGTCACTCTTCAGCTGGAAGGTGATGTTTGCATTGGCGTAGTCATAGTCGACAACCTTCTCCAAGGTCTCCGGGTCCCCTGAGAACTCATACAGCAACAGGTACTGGGCGACCATCTCCCTGCTATCTGGAACTTGTTCAAAAGAAGGATCGTTTTCATGCATGACCAGGTTCATCTGCTTGAGGAACGTGGTCAGCGAGAAGGTGGCCCCGACCATAGGGTCTTGTGATAGCCGCATTTGCAGGTCATCCATAGCCTTGAGCACCTCAGGCTCCTTGAAGATGCCTTCTTCCTCACTGCTGAGGATGATGTTCAGTGAGGATGTTCCGCCAAATTTCTGGTTTACAAACGCATCGGTCAGCGCGATGGGGGAGTCGGGTTCGAAGTTTGCCAAAAAGCTGGTATCGATCCAGACCTTGGTTGCCCCGTATCCCCCCACGAGGATGATAAGGACGGCAATGGTGATGACCGTCTTCTGATGATTGACAAGCAGAGCACCCCAGCGGTGGTTCTTAGGGGGCTTCTCCTGTTTGGTCACCAGGCCCTTTGCTCTCTTTTTGGGAATTCCCAACAGATAGATGGAGGCAGGAAAAAGGATAAGTGCCAAAAGCATCTCACTGATCACCCCTATGGCGGCGAATAATCCGAAATACCGTACAGGGAGCACTTCGCTGCTCATCAGGGCCATAAAGCCAATGGCTGTGGTCAGGGCTGTCATGAAGATGGGCCGTATCATCTCCTTGAGGACCGCCTGTGCAAGTTGGTCACGGCTGATATCAGGATTGTCTTGGAGCCTGTGGTGGATGGCATTGTGCATGTGGATGCCATAGGCCACCCCGATGGCTATGAGCATCACCGGTATCATGGTATCCACTGCATAGATAGGGATACCCAGAAGCGTTTTTGTCCCAAAGGCGAACAACGTGCCGAATAGGACAATGATCATATTGATCGTAGTATCACGTACCGAACGCAGCAGGAGATAGAGCAGGATTATCATGAAGAGGATGACCAAGGGGAACATGATGGCCATGTCCTTCGGACCCAACTCGGCAAGAGATCCTTCCACAATGGGCCTGCCGGCAACATAGATGCGCTCAGGACCTTCCCACTGCTTAGCGTATGCATTCAACCTCTTTTGCAAGGAGGTGGCATCACTGTCGCCGGCGATCTCGGCGATGATGAGTGTAGCCGTCGAGTCCAGGCTCACGTTCCTTCCATTGATCATGGAGTTGGCCTGTACGCTTGCCTCAAGGGCGGCAAGCTCCTCCTCAGTGGTAGGTACCTCTGTATAGAAAGGCTGCACCTCCATATCGCCGTCACTGCTGGTGATGTTGTCAGCTGTGGCTAGGGAGGTTACCTTTCCCTCAGCGATCTCCTCAAAATGTTGGGGGAGCTCCTCGGTAATCCTCTTGATCTTCTCAAGCGTCCCCGTATTGTAGATGGAGGTGGGGCTTTCAATTACCAAGAGAATGGAGTTTTGAATGTTGAAGAGCTCTTCGGCTGCATCACTTGCCATAAAGGATGGATGTGTCGAGGGCATATACTTGGTAAGGTCGGTCACCAGTGTGGCATTGGTCGCAATGCCAAAGACGAAAAGCGAGAGTAGGGCGACTAGCACCACTAGGATAAGGACCGGTTTTTTTGCAAAAGAAGTGAAAAATCTCATACTGCCTCCAAAGTTAGTTAACGCTAGCTAATCATAAAGGTATCGGAACTCCCTATGATCAGCTGTGATGTGTCTAGGTTAAGGTGAAAAGTTGGACAAAGGTCCTGTGGAGAAGGGGAGCATGGTGAATAAGACCGTTCTGCTCTCCTTTCAGATGCCATCGTGATACGGTAAGCCGTATGGCACCAAAGGTCATCAGGGCAAGCTGTTCGCTAGGAATATCAGAGCGACACGTCCCTTCCTTGGCGATATGGGCGAAGTAGCGGCTGAGGGTCGAGAGGTTCTTGTCCAGAAGGGCATTCAGCTCAGGGCGAAGGGCGGGGTCGGCATTGAACGTCTCCTCTGCAAAGAGCAGGAGGGAGAAGGCCTTGTTCTCTTCAAGCTCGGTGAACAGATTCTCCAGAAAAACCCTGAACTGCTCGCTCGGTGAGCCGGAAGGTTGGATAAAACCCATAAAGTTATGTGCGATTTTATTTTCCAGGTACTCAAGGATTGCTACCAGCAGCTCATGCTTGCTTGCAAAGTGGCGGTAGAGCGCCGGCTCTGACACCCCGACGGCAGCAGCTACGTTTCGTATGGTGAGCTTTTGTATTCCCGCTTCACTGGTGAGTTGTATTGCTGCTTCCAATATTTCTATCTGACGTGGGCTTAACATGATTCCCTCTCTTATAGTTAACGATCACTAACCTACAACTATTTCTCTTGTTTGGCAAGGGGGGTAGAGAATAATTTTAAGGTTATGCTCTTTTTGTTTGTTTGCATCGTGAAAAAGGCATAAGAAAGAGCTGGCTCTTTTGAACCAGCTCCTTTCCCTATTTCTCCCCTGTATCAGTTGTTGACGCGTTCCAGATACTCTTTGGTTTCGGTGTTGACCCGAATCCTCTCGCCCTGCTTGATGAAGATGGGCACCTTTACCTTGAGCCCTGTCTCAGTGGTCACATACTTGGTTGCTCCCTGTACTGTATCGCCTTTGACAGCCTCTTCAGCTTCGGCAACTAGGAAGACTACCTTGGGTGGGAGCTGGATATCCAGCAATTGGGATTCCCAGAAGGTGCAACGATAGGTCTCGCCGTCTTTCATCAGGAATTCATATTCAGGGAAGGTGGCCATAGGCACTTCCAACTGCTCAAACGTATCTGTGAGCATGAGGTGGAAATGCTCCCCATCGTTGTACAGATACTGGCAATCCCTATCGGAGACCATAATGTCTTCAACGTTATCCTGGGTTTTCATCGTCTCGCTGAGTGTTTGTCCTGTGGCAGGGCTTTTCAGTTTCAGACGCACAAACGCAGACCCTTTCCCAGGGTTTACGAATTCGCGTTCGATGACAATAAAAGGCTGTCCCTTGATCAATAGGGCGGTACCCTTATCTATTTGACCTGCTTTAATCATGTTATTTACCTCATATATTGAATGTGCTCTTATTTACGGCTACTAATAGTACCAGTAAAAGGAAAAAGAATCACCCCCATAAGACTTGATTCTCCCATAAGCAGCATCTGCAGCCTATCCAAGCCTAGGGCGACGCCTGAGCATTGGGGGAAATTGGTGAAGATATTTGCAAAATCAGGATCGGCATCAGGGATGACGCCTCCACGATCGGCTCGCTCCTGGATGAGTATGGCGTACTGTTTCCTGTAGTATGCACTCACTTTTTCCTTATCGGTCTCCTCGTCGTAGCAGTTGGCGATCTCAACACCGCCAGCGTACATCTCCCATCTTCGACGGTAGTTTCCCTCCCGTTTGGCAAGGCAGTCTATCTGGGCAGGGTAGCGGTCGAGCACAAGGGGTCTCTCTTGGGGGAGGTTCGGTTCCACCAGGGTCAGGAATATCCTGTTGAAGGTATCCTCCCAGCTCTCCGGCTTGTCGGGAACAGACAGGCCAAGTCTTCTTCCCTCCTGGGCCAGGGATCTCTGGTTCTGGTTCTTGTCCAGGTCGACCTGGGCATACCGCCACATCGCCTCCGACACGGTTAGCCTGGCAAAGGGGGGCTTGAGATGGTCCGGGCAATCAAGATGGGCGAACAGCTCCTCGGTGAGGGCTATGGAGTCCTGCTCATCCATACCTACGCTATAGTACTCGAGCATCGAGAATTCAGGGTTGTGATGACGCCCGATCTGTTCGCTGTTGCGAAAGCAGTGTCCTATCTGGTAGATGCTGCCAAAATCCTGGGCTATGAGCTTTTTCATATACACTTCAGGTGAGGGTATGAGATAGAGGTCGCTCGAGCCTACAAACTCGTTTTCAAAGCGAGTGGCGAAGTTCTCTATGGTGGGTTCCGGGATGAGATCAGGTGAAAGGGAGGGGGTCTCCACCTCAAGATACCCTTTTTCGTCAAAGAAGGTTCGTATGCTCCGATTGAGAAGGCTCCTGAATTGCGCTGCTTTTTTCATTGCCCCATAGTATCCAAACCGGGGCACTTGTTGCAAGGCCGGCTACCCCTACTGTATACTGCCCTACATGGAAAGCTATAACAGAGACGATATAATATTTGCCCTTGCTACCCCATGGGCACAGAGCGCCCTGGCTGTCATCAGGGTGAGCGGAGTAGGGTGCAAGGCACTGCTTGCAACCTCATTTTCAAGGCCCAAGGCACTGCTGAACGCCGAGAATGCAACACTGGTGCACGGCTACCTCACTGACGGGCCGAAGGGACCCCTCCTTGATGAGGTGGTTGTTGCTGTATATACACAAGGACATGGGTACACCGCTGAAGAGGCCCTGGAGTTTACCTGCCATGGCTCCCTTCCCGGCCTACGGAGGATACTCTCCTCTTTCAAACGCCTTGGCATGAGGGATGCGGAGGCTGGGGAATTCACCTTTCGCGCATTTCTGCATGGGAGGATGGACCTTACCCAGGCAGAGGCAGTGCAGGAACTGGTGGCAGCGCAAAGCGAGCGCAGCCAGGCCCTTGCCCTATCGCGCCTTGGTGGGGGTCTCAAAGAGCAGATCGAAGCTTCCAAGGAGAGGCTGCTGGCCCTGCTTGCCCACGTTGAGGTCCAGCTGGACTATGCTGAGGATGAAGTCGATGACTTCACCTTTCCTCGTGATGAGCTAGCTGAGATCATAGAGGCCATCACCTTGTTGGCATCGACATACGCTGTTGGGCGCCTCTACGGACAAGGGGCGAGGATCGTGCTTGCAGGGGCCACCAATGTCGGAAAGAGCACCCTCTTCAACCTCCTGCTCAAGCAGGACCGTTCGATAGTAAGTGACATCAAGGGAACAACGCGTGACTATATTGAGGCGGACTGTCTTATTGAAGGAATCCCTGTGCGCCTGTATGATACTGCAGGATTACGCGAGAGCCTGGATACCATTGAGAGTGCAGGGATACAGAAGACTGAGCAGCTCATCGGACAGGCAGACCTGGTTGTTTTCCTTGTCGACAGCAGTGAGGTGGGACATATCCCGCCCAAAGATGAGCGAACCCTCATCGTGTATAGCAAAAGCGACCTCTTTGAGGCACCCAAAGGGGAGCTTGCCATCTCCGCTCAGAGCGGGCAGGGCATCAAGGCCTTGGTTGCAGAGATCGCAAAGAGGCTCGGCGCAGGTTTTGGCTCTACCGGCGATGAGCTGGTGGTCATCGAGAGTGAACGCCAGCACCTGGCCCTCAGAAATGCTGCCAAGGCTCTCGAACGTGCCTTGGAACTTGTCGATACGGATGTTCCGCTGGACATCATTGCAGTGGAGCTAGGGGAGGCGATGCAGAACCTCGGAGAACTTACCGGGGAGGTCACCCCCGCGGATATCCTCACCAAGATATTCAGCGGTTTCTGCGTAGGGAAGTAAGATGGATTACGAAGCAATAGTAGTCGGGGGAGGGCATGCTGGAATTGAAGCATGCCTCGCCTTGGCAAGAATAGGGTACAAGACCCTTTTGATAACACAGAACCTCGACTCTATAGGCAGGCTCTCCTGCAACCCCGCGATCGGTGGCCTCTCGAAAGGGAACATCGTTCGGGAGGTTGACGCCCTGGGCGGTGAGATGGCCCACCTGATAGACCACTCGATGATTCAATATAGGATCCTCAACCGCAGGCGCGGCCCTGCAGTGCAGGCCCCGCGTGCGCAGGCTGACAAGTTCACCTACGCCCGTCTTGCAAAGGAGACCCTGGAAGCACAATCGAACCTCTCCCTTTTTATGGATACTGTAGTGGATATCCTCCTGGACAAGGAGGGTAAGCGCATAGTTGGGGTCAGAACCGAACGGGGCCACAACATCTCGGCACAGGTTGTTGTCCTGACGACAGGCACCTTTATGGACGGAAGGATTTTCATCGGTGAGTATGATGCGCCCAATGGAAGGCTGGACGAACCTTCTGCCATGGGCTTGGGTGATGCTTTGCGCAAGAAGGGTTTTCCTGTAGGAAGGATGAAGACCGGCACCCCGGCACGGGTACGCTCCTCCTCCCTGGACTTCTCCAAGATGGAGGTTCAGGATGGGGATTCCATCCTCATGCCCTTCAGTTTTGACTATGACAGTGTCGACCGCCCCATGGTGCCCTGCCATATCACCTGGACCAATGCAGAGACACACAAGATAATAGCAAAGAATATCCATCGATCGCCCCTGTATGGGGGAAAGATCGTCGGCCTCGGGCCCCGCTACTGCCCATCCATCGAGGACAAGGTGGTCCGCTTCCCCGATCGTGACCGCCACCAGATATTTGTGGAGCCCGAAGGGGTAGGAACTGAGGAGATGTACCTCAATGGGGTATCATCGTCCCTGCCTGAAGATGTCCAGTGGGACTTCATCCACAGCATTGCAGGATTGGAAGAGGCCCAGATCATGCGCCCGGGCTACGCAGTGGAGTACGACTATATCGATCCATTGAACCTTTTCCCTTCCCTTGAGAGCATGCATGTCCAAAATCTCTTCATTGCGGGGCAGACCAACGGCACCAGTGGCTATGAGGAGGCTGCATGCCAGGGCCTCATGGCCGGGATTAATGCCGCCCAGAAGCTCAAGGGCGAAAAGCCCCTGATCCTTGCACGCAATGAGGCTTATACCGGGGTTCTCATCGATGACCTGGTGACGTTGGGTACTGAGGAGCCTTACAGGATGTTCACCTCGCGCGCTGAGTACCGTCTGAACCTTCGCCATGACAGCTGTGACCAGCGCCTTACCCAGAAGGGGTATGATGTGGGACTGCAGACAGAGGAAAACCTCTTTCGCCTCAAGGCCAAGCTGGAGAAGATTGAAGCGGTCAAGGACCTGCTTGGCAAACATCGGTATGGGCAGAAAAGTGCCGTAGAGGCTTTGAAGATGCCTGAAGTGACCATGGGCCACCTCCAGGAGGTTATCGTCGAACTTGCCCAGTATGAAGAGCCCATCCGATACCAGGTTGAACTTGAGATAAAGTATGCAGGGTACATCAACCGCCAGGATCGCCAGGTATCCCGGTTTGAGAAGCTTGAGAGTCTGGAGATACCCTCAGGGTTTGACTATGACGCCCTTGACGGGCTCAGCACCGAATCAAGGGAAAAACTGAAGAAGATACGTCCCCACTCGGTGGGTCAGGCTACTAGGATCAGCGGGGTGCGAAATGGAGACATAGCCATCCTTATCGTCCATGTGGATAAGGGAGGCAGGAATGGGTAAGTACGATGCCCTTATAGCCTCCTCGCTAGAGAGCCTTGGAATCGTCTTTGACAGTGTGCAGATGGGCCAGCTCAATGCATACATAGCTGAACTGGAGCTCTGGAACCCCACCTACAAGCTGGTAGGTGCCCAAGGCAACGACTTGATCACCAGGCACATCATCGACAGCATCAGTGCTGTGCCTGTGATGAAGGGCCTCTTGTCCCCCGATGCCGAGGTTGCAGACCTGGGCTCAGGGGCTGGGCTTCCCGGCATCCCCTTGGCTATCGCCCTGCAGGACCATAGCTTCACCTTGGTTGAGCGTATGGGCAGGCGTGTGGGTTTTTTGCGCAATGCCCTTGCCATCTGTCGACTGGGGGAGAGGGTTGAGGTCCTTGATAGGGACCTGAAGGAGGTTGACCGCACTTTCGATCTGATAACCTTCAGGGCGTTTCGTCCATTGTATGATATCCTGGATCTTGTCGAGCCTATCCTCACCCCCGAAGGGGTGATCTGTGCCTATAAGGGGCAAGCAGGGGCTTTGCACGAGGAACTGGAAAAAGTCTACTCAATGTGCACCAGCAGATGGGTCACCAGGGAGGTCCCACTCGATGTTCCGCACCTGGAGGCTGAGAGGATGCTCTGTCTGCTACAGAAAAAATGATACCTCTTACCAAGTGTGGTGTTAGTAAGCTATGAGGAGAAGGTTGTGAAAAAAGGTACGAACAAATATATAGTGGTAGTTGGGGTGGTCCTGCTCATCGTTGGGCTGATGCTCGCCTTGGCCGTGGCTTCAGCCCAATCTAACATGGCGCCTCCTTTTGTAGAGGAGATGCTGGTTTTGCTATCGCATGGCTTTGGGTTTTCCGCCTCAGATTCCCCCTTGGGCCTCATACCCTTTGTCGGCATGCTTTTCCTGTGGAGTGGAATGTGCTTCTCGTTCAGAAACAAGAGG
>CAYMRN010000009.1:0-13727 GCA_964392855.1 uncultured Sphaerochaeta sp. | reverse complement strand
ATTTGATGGGGGAAGCAAGGCAGAGAGCCTGAAAGAGTCAGGGATCTTTCTTGTGGCGATCAGGCTGGTTGAAGGGTCCATAAAAGGTCCTGCGATGAGGTAGTTCACTACCAGTACGACAGCATTGGAGATAAGAAACGATGTTATGAGCTCGCTGGTATTCCATTTCATGCGGAAGAAGCCCGAAAGTCCTGCAAGGCCTCCCGCCACAGAAGCTCCGATACAGAGGGCCAGAAGCGCCCCCAACAGGCCAAGGGGTGCAAAGTAGATCGCACATAAGGTGGTGACCAGGGCCCCACTGTAGATCTGTCCTTCCCCTCCGAGGTTGAAGTTACCCGATCTCATGGCAAGGGAGACTCCCAGACCTCCGAAGATCAGAGGGATCGCGCTGGTAAGCATATTGCCGAAATAGTAGGTATTTTGCAGAGGGCCAAGAAAAAAATATCTCAGCGTCTTTGCCGGGGTCTTGCTGAGCAACAGCGACAGGACTACCACCCCCGCAAGGGCTATGAGGAGTATCAAAAAACTCCCGGCGCTTGAGCGAAGGGTGGGCAGTATCCGCCTGCTTTGGTGAGGTTTCCTATCAAGCATGGGCAGCTCCCTGTCTTCTGATACCCAGCATATATTCTCCGATCTCTTCCTTGGAGAGGTTTCTCGCTTCATCCCCTACAAACGATGCGACCCGCGTTCCCCTATAGAGCACGATGATCCTATCGGCAATGGTAAGTATCTCATCAAGGCTTGAAGAGATGAGTATGACAGCAGCCCCCTTGTCTCTGAGGGAGGCGATCTGCTCGTATACAAACTGGCTGCTGGCGATATCCAGGCCCCATGTGGGTTCAGAAAAAACGATGTAGTCCTGGTATCGTTCGATCTCCCTGGCGAGGATCACTTTTTGGATATTTCCTCCTGATAGGGTGCCGATAGGCATCTGGGCAGTTGCCTTGGCCGAGTACCGTTCCAAGAGGTCATTGGTGTGTCTGGTGACCTTTTTCTGGTCAATGAATCCATTCTTCCTGAAGGATCCGCTCTCTCCTACAATGATGTTCTCCTGTACGCTCGCCTTGAGGGCACTTCCGACTTTCAGTCTGTCCGAAGGAACATAGGCAAGGCCTTGCTTGCGCAGCAAGGCGGTCCCGATATTGGTGATGTCCTCCCCGTTATGCAGGACCTTGCCATCATAGATGGGGATGAATCCTCCAAGTACTGCCTCAAGCACTCCCAGCCCGTTGCCACTTACTCCAGCGAATCCAAGAATCTCTCCTGAGTAGGCAGTAAAGCTCAGGGCATTGAGCAAAGGTCTCTGCTGGCCCTGCCTGAGCACGGTAATTTTTCTGCCCTCTATCACCGGACGGCTTTCTGTATTTTTTTTACCATGCTCGATTGAGAGTGAGATGCTTTTACCCATCATCAAGGCTGATATCTGCCGTTCATCCACTTCTTCTGTCTCATAGGTGTCGAGCATCTTTCCTTGGCGCATGACCGAGACACGGTCCGAAATGGCCTTTATCTCCTGCAACTTGTGGGTTATCAGGATGAGGGACTTGCCTTTTTGAGCGAGTTGCTTGAGGGTGGAGAAGAGTGATTCTATCTCTTGCTCAGTAAGCACTGCCGTGGGCTCATCGAGGATGAGGATATCCACATCCCTGTAGAGCATCTTGATAATCTCCACCTGCTGTTTCTGTCCGACGGTAAGGTTTCGCACCAGCATATTGGCTTCAATGGAGAAATGGTGGTGTCCTATCACCTCATTGACGAGGGTATCAGCTTTCTTGCGGTCATAGATGAGGCCATGTTTTCGGGGTTCTATACCCATCAGGACATTCTGGGAAACGGTAAAATCCTCCACCAGCATGAAGTGCTGGTGGACCATCCCGATGCCTAGGCGGTTGGCGACCAGGGGAGAGGAGATGTCCTGTTGGTTGCCCCGTATCCTGATGGTTCCTCCCTCATGGTCTTCAAGGCCGTAGAGCACTTTCATCAAGGTAGTCTTGCCTGCCCCATTCTCTCCTGCCAAGCAGTGGATTTCACCTTTGCGCAACAGAAAATCAACCTCGTCATTGGCACGGAGGTTGTTTTCCGGATATATCTTTGTGATGTTGCGCATCTCAACAGCAAGTTCCAATGGCATCACTCCTTGCAAAGCAGGTATTATTTACAGGGCCGGTAACGTGTAGGCAATCTTGCCCTTATAGATATCGTCCATGAAGGCATCAAACTTTTCACGGATGTCTTGAGGAAGGGCATTGGCATACGCCTCGTCATCTGAGATGAATCGAAGATACCCGTCCTTTGCCCCTACGATGGAGGCTTTTCCATACTCAATCTTGCCCGAAAGTGCATCCTTGAGGATCTCCTTGGTCAGCTTTTTCTGTTCCATCAGACCACAACCCACCACATATCCCGGAGCACTCTTGTACTCGTTGGTGTTGTGAAAGACTATGTAGGCCCCTTGTTCCTTGGCGACCTTGAACAAGCCTTGTGCAGCACCTCCTGCTATGGCAGCAAAGACATCCACACCGGCATTCTTCATGCTGGAGGCAAGGTCAGCGGTCTTGTTCGCATCAAACCAGTTTCCTATGACCCGGAAATCCACCTCAATGTTTGGATTGACCATCCTTGCCCCATCGAGGAAACCCGGTACCATATGCTTGTTCAGCAGAGGGTACTCCTGGGCTGCTATGAATCCTATCTTCAAGGCCTTGTTAGCATGACTCATGCTGCTGGTAGTTACCAGGCCTGCAAGGTAGCCGAGGAAGAGGGACTGCTCATACTGGTTGTAGAGGTAGGTTCGTATCTGTTTTTCTCCCTCCATAAAGGCGTCAGTGATGACAAACTTCTGTTTGGGAAACTTCTTGCCTATCGATGCACAGATCTCCGGCAGGGAGGGGTTCGATCCCAATACCAGGTCATATTCCCCTGTGGCGACTAGGGAAGTGAGCTGCTCCTCCCACTGGGCTTGGTTGAAGCCAGCCTCATACACTTTTACCTGGACATTTGGGTTTTCAGAGGCAAACTCAGTGGCCCCTTCGGCCAAGGCTGTGTAAGGTGGGCTACCTGCCGTTACTCCGGTGATATACACCAAGATGGAGAGGGAAGAGGGGGAAGCAGGTGTAGGTTCGGCACTGCCTGCTGCAACAGCAAGCGATAGGACCATTCCAAAGAGTAGTACAATACAGATGGTTTTTTTCATTATTGTCTCCTTTTGGTCGGGTAAGACCACAACATTGATCTGTACCTCTAAGCTTCCACCTTTGCCAGAGCCTTGTCTACACCCCAATGGCCATGAACCAGCCCATTTACTGCTTCTATCATGGCCCCTGTCCTGCCAAGCGCCCAGATATTCCTTCCCATGGCGATGCCGCGTCCCCCTGCCTCCAGTGAGTCGCAGATGATCTGGAAGACTTCGCGTAGCGAATCCGTCTTGGCTCCTCCAAGGATGACGATAGGTACGGGACAACCCTCAACTACCCGGGCAAAGGATTCGATGCTTCCTGTGTAGTAGGTCTTGATAAGGTCGGCTCCGATTTCGGCTCCCATACGCGCTACCATCCTGATGGCCTCAGGATCATCAGGGGCAACCTCCTTGCCCCTGATAGTACCCCTTGCCATAGCTTCCAGCATGACAGGCAATCCAAGACGGTGACAGCGATCTATGGCCAGGGAGGCCTGTCGGATAAAGTCCCCTTCCCTTGCATGGCCAAACTTAACGGTTATTGCTGCACATGAGGCGCCGTATGCGACCGCTGTCTCTGCTTCGACTATCATCTCCTCCTGATAGTTCCCTCCAAGGACGGTAAATCCACCGCTCAGACGCAACACCAGCGATGTAAAGCGGTCCCATTCGCCTAAGGAAGCGTCAACGAATCCCTTGGTGGTCAAAATGCCATCAACCTTTGCATGTACGCACTCCCGGACTATCGCTGATGGGTCTATGATCCCATCCATGGGTCCTGCAATGGAGCCATGGTCCAGGGCAATGATTACCGACCGTCCATCCTGTTTGTCAAAGATGGCGTGTTTGCGTAAGGTGATTCCTGCTTGCATAGCCTACTCCTTTTTTGGTATACGTCCCTCTTTGAGGCTCCTGTAGGTCTCAAACAGCTCGTCATAGAGCCTTTGCACTGAGAGGTTTGGGCTGAAGCTGCCCTTGATCTGTACCACAGCGTTGGCCGCTTCCCTTAGCGTGGCAAAACGCCCAAGGGCTTGCAAGGCAATGATGAGACAGCCCATAAGTTCAGCATCTTTCACTGCTGGTACCAATACTTCACGTCCTGTTATGTCTGCCTTGAGCTGGTTCATGCAATCACTTTCGCTCGGTCCTCCGGTAATTCGCAGCTGACCAACTTTTGCTCCCCCTTCCTCCATGACAGTAATCACATCCCGCATGGCGAAGCAGGTGCCTTCAGCAACTGAACGAAGCAGTTCGTCTCTTCCTGTTTCCAAGCTCAACCCGGAAAAGACCGCCCGTGCATCTGGATCCCATATGGGGGCGCGCTCTCCGCTGAGGTAGGGTAAGAACACTACGCCCCCTGAGCCGGGCTCGGCTTTTGCCATTTTTGCATAGAGGTCAGCAAATGATGCCTCCTGGTAGCCAACAAGGTTCTTTACCCACTCAATTGCTTTGCCTGAGGTGGAGATAATGCCTGAAACATTATACAGCGGTGCAATTGGATGGCGGTAGGTCATCAGGCGAGGATCACCGAGGGGCCTATGCGTACAGAGGTTGATGCCTTCAGAGGTCCCGGAACGGTTGCATACCTGACCTACCTCCACTGTCCCGGTCCCTAGGATCGACACATAAAAGTCAGGGGCTCCTGCAAACAGGGGAATCCCTTGGGGAATGCCCAATACACTGCTTGCGAGATCCGTAACAGGGCCGATCAAAGCCCCGGGCCTGCAAAAGGGAGGAAACTTCCCGGTATCCATACCAAGCCTTGTCACGAGGCTTTCAGTCCAATACCACTGCAGAGAGTCATCAGAATGGATGATGGCTTTGGCCACTCCTGTAAAGAGGTAGTCCAAATACTCGTGAGAGGAGAGGAGCCAAAGGCTCTCTTCATAGGTCTCCCTCTCATTTCGGAAGAGGTAGAGCGCCTTGGGCAAGAAGAAGCCGGAATCCACAAAGGTGCCCAGTATCTCACTTATCTCAGCAGATTCTAAAGTAGGGCGCCGGTCGAGCCAGGTTCTGGCCATGGCTGCCCTTGCATAGAGAAGGCCATCCTTATTTTCAGGTTTTCCCATCACAGGTACGAGGGTAGGGCCATTTCCGCTGATTACCACAGCTTCTGTGAGACTCAAGTCACCAAGGCCTTGGCAAGCCTCCGCCAAGGCCTTGCTCCATAGGAGGGGATCAATCTCATGGGTTTGCGACGAGGCTCCTATCGTAGCGTGACCGGTCGAACGGAGGACCCCCTCTTCACTGAACAGAGCTGCCTTGAGGGTTGTCGTACCGAGGTCGATTGTCAGGATCATGGTCTATTCCACCTTTACCAATACGCGATAGGTTGTTTTTTCCAGTGCGGCAACCATCGCTTTTTCGATGGAATCCAAGGGGTAAATCTTACTGATGAGATCGGCAACCCCGACGGTCTTGTTTGATAGTACCCTTACCGCTTGGTTGAAATCAATCTCGGTTCTGCCCTCGGAGCCGGTAATCTGATATTCTTGGCGATGGACGGTATTCATGTCGATGGGAAACTCAGGTCTGCCATCATAGGAAGTGAACAGATTGATCCGTCCTGCAGGGGCGAGGACTTGAAAAGCCAGTCTTGCAGCATCCTTGGCCGTTGAGGTTATGATACAGCAGTCAACCCCACGTCCTCTTGTGAGGTCCTTAACCTGTTGTATGCTCACATCTATCTCTGAGGCATCAAGGGTCGCTGTACAGCCCATCCTTTGGGCATCCAAAAGGCGTCCCTTGTCAATGTCACACATGATTACCCTGGTACCCATGGCCAAAGCCGCTTTCATGTGGAGAAGGCCCATGGTCCCCGATCCACAGATAAGAAGTGTCTCTCCCAGCTTCAATCCGACTTTATTCAAGGAACGGATTGAGCAGGCAAGGGGTTCTGTCAGCGCAGCATGCTCCAGGGGAAGGTCCTTTGGCAACAGGTGTGCCTGTTCTGCACGGACTGTCATGTACTCAGACAGGGCCCCCAGCACCTGCTGGCCTTTGTTGAACCTGTTCTCACAAAGATTGGAGTTGCCTGAGAGGCACTCTGGGCAGATGTGACAACGGTTTGCCAGGTCAAGTGCCACATGGTCCCCGACCATATGGTTCGACGTCACCCCACTTCCAATCGCCACAATGGTGCCGGATGCTTCATGGCCTGCTACGATGGGCAGGTAGATGCTACGCTGTCCAGTGTACAGGCGTTGTTCCAAGGTGCATATGCCGCAGTAGGCAATCTTGACCAACAGTTCACCAGCAAGAGGTCTAGGCTGTTCGCTATGCCGTATCTCTACCTGGTTTGCCCCCGTGATATATGCACTTTTCATTTGTAGCCTCGCTTTGAACACTAACACTGCACGCTAGTTTTCTCTCTGGGTATAGTTTGGGCTCCCCCTCAAGGCGTGTCAAGAAAAATCCCTATGCAGGGAGTTCGCCCGATCTTCTAGCAAAACTATGGGAGGGGCCATACGAAAGTTGCACCTGCAAAAAGGGCAGGAGTGTAGATGTTTGGGGAGGGGGGTGTTTTGCAAGAGGAAGCCTCTTGCTGCCTGGTATGGTGGCATATGCTAGGTAGGCAGTAGTGGCAAGCATCATGCTGTAGGATCGAGGCTAATATTTCCGATACGGCGATGAGATGGCGAAGCCTTGGTTTGCAAGCAAGGACCTTACAATGAGTACTACCATCCAAAGACGGTAGTACTCTTCATCATGTAGGCAGTACTATGTCAGTACTCTTTCCGCACTCCAAACTCAGCATTTTCCACCCATCTGTGGGGACGGCTCACTAATGTTACCAGTTCTTCCAAGGTCTCATAGTGTTTTTTCTCTTCTGCTATGATGATCTTGACAGCACTGCGCGCTTCTTCATGTTCGATCTCATCAAGATGTGAGGTATAGAGGTCGATGCTCTTCTGTTCAATCTCCAGGGCCTTCTCATACATGCTGACTTGTGGCGCCTCTTTTAGATAGTCATCTTTGTTGAACTGCTTGAAGATGGCTTGAGCCTCATCGGCAATACTGCTGGGAACCATTGCGGGGACTGATTTACTCCTAAGCGATGCGAAGACCTTCTCATGGTTTTTCTCATCTTTGGCCAACATGGAAAAGATTGACTTGAAACCTTCGGTTGTGGATTTGGCAGCGAGGTCTTCATAAAACTTTGCCCCTTCCTGCTCCAACTGAATTGCAATAGTAAAAATATCCATAGACTCATCTCCTTTTCGCATTGTCCCTACATTGTAACAAGCTTACCATCGGCTTGGCAAGGAAATGTTTAGGGGGAGAACCCTGCTTTATGGCATAGGAATCCCGCCATTGGCGACCATCACCTTGATCTCGGGAGTAAGGACTATCTGTTGGGGAAAGTCTGCCCAGTCACCTCCGAGCCTTCGCAGGACCAGCATTGCTACAGACCTGCCGATCTCTTCCAGGGGTTGGCAGACAGCATAATGGCAAAACTGAAGCAGAGGGGAGTAGGAGAGGTAGTCGAAGCTCGCAAATACTATCTTAGGCCGATTTTCAGCGGAATAGCTCTCCATCAGATAGGTGGTGGCTCCAAGGTGCAGCATATCATTGGCTATGAAGAATGCCTGGGGGTGGTTTGGCTTTTGTAGGATGGTGCGCATAAGGGAAAATCCCTTTTTCTGATCCATATGCCCCTTGGTGAACACAAACTCTTCCTCGACCTCCAGATTACCTTCCTGCATGGCTTCAAGATAGGCGAGGTAACGTTCTTTAGCAGTAGGGATATTGAGATCCCCTCCTAGGAACCCTATACGTTGGAAACCCTCGCGGATGAGCCTCTGGACAGCGTTTTTCACCCCATAGCGGTTGTCTGTGAGCACCGTATCAAATTGTAGGCTTGGTATCTGCCTATCAAGGATAATCATGGGTATCTGTTGCAGCACTTTGTTCTGCAGATGGCTGCCTTCATCACTTACAGGGATGATTACCAAGGCATCCACCGTGCGTTCGATCATCAGTTGCAGTTTCTTGCGCTCTTCTTCTATCGAGTTGTTGGAGGAGCAGAGCACCATTGTGTAATCATGGAGAGCGAAAATAATCTCCATGGATTCCAGAATCTCCATGAAGAATGTGTTGGAGAGTTCGGGGGCGATGATACCGATGGTCCTTGTCTCCCGTATCTTCAAAGAGCGGGCAACCGCATTACGGTTATATCCCAACTGGACCATCGCCTGTGTCACTTTAAGGCGGGTTTTTTCGGTGACGGATTTGGAGTTGTTGAGCACCCGCGACACTGTGGCGATAGAGACCCCAGATACCTGGGCAACATCCTTGATAGTGGTTGGGTTTTGTTCGTCATCTCGCATAGCAACTCTCCTCATCCGGAAAAAAAGGTAGGGGACCATGTGTGAACATATGGACCCCTACCCCTGGAATTAACCGAAAGAACAACGATTAGTCGTAGAGAAGACCCTTGATGTCAGGATCGTTCATATTGCTCTTATCATAGAATTTTGCACCAGTGTCAACATCGGAGACTTTTTCTCCCTTGTAGGCTTTGTAAGCAAGTTCAACAGCCTTGTAGCCGATTGAGTATGGATCCTGGGTGATGGAGCCGTAGAAGTAGCCTTCACGGACAGCGTTCTTCTGGGCTGCGCCAGAGTCAAATCCAAGTACTACAACATCCTTGAAGTTAGGATTGGATTTCAGCGTAGCACCATCATTGGTTGCTGCAAGCAGACCCTTGACGGTAGCTTCGTTGGAACAGAAGATTCCGAGGACGTTATCAGAGACAATCTTGTTCAAGACAGCCTGAGAAGCGTTCGTGGCATCGGTCATGGCTGCAGAAGCAGGAACGACCATCTCGATGATCACTTTCTTTCCAGTTGTGGGGTTGTGTGGAGCAATGTACCCAACGTTTCCAGTAACTCTGATGTCACTCTTGGAAAGGTTTGTCTTGTCAACAATAAGGTCGATCATGGTGTCTCGGAAACCCTTTCCACGGCTCAGCAATGATTCACCGGAAGCGTCCTGGTTCATGACAACAATTTTGACGGGCTTTGCATCAGTTGCTTTTTCAATCCTAGGCTTGATGACTTCAAACATCTTGGCTGCTGCCGATCCGGCTGCATTAAAGTTGTCTGTTGAGGCATTTGCCCAAATTGATCCAGCTGGAGCTTCAGGAACGCCAGAGTCAAAACCGATTACAGGGATACCCTTAGCTTTGGTCTCCTGCAACTGGTCAAGCACACTGCTCGTGTTGAGTGCTGCCAGAGCAATAGCCACTGGATTCTTGGCCATAGCATTATTCAGCATCTCTACCTGAATCTGCACATCGCTTTCTGAAGGGGGCCCTTCGAAGGTGATGTCCACATTGTACTCTTTAGCTGCTGCGTTAGCGCCGAGTTTTACCTGCTGCCAGAAATCATGCTGCTCGCCTTTTGACACAACAGCGATGTAAGGCTTTCCGCTTTCTGCAGCGGCCTGGGCGAAGATTGGTGCAAAAGATGCGAGAACAATCAAAGCCAGTAGAATAACTAAACTTTTTTTCATGTGAACCTCCTAGATACTACCGAGGGCATACGCCTTCGGATATAACCGATTTGGGACAACTTAGGACTCTGTGTCCTGCATTGTCATTGCAAACTCCTTTTCCTGCAGGGCGAGGCGAGCTTGCTCTTCCTTCTCTTCCTTTTTCATCTTGCGATAGGTAGAGTTCATATCCTTCTTCTCTTTTTTCATGACATTTTGGAGCTCACTTCTTTTTTGCGAGTCTCTCTCCTGGGAAATGTCCTGTTTCAGTTTATCGATGATAGCCAGTTTCTCTTCACGGAATTGGTCGGCTGGGGTAAGGATCTTTACCTCTGTGGACTTCTGGGTCCGATAGATGTCCAGGAGCACAGCCCCGATGACAACCACACCAGTAAAGAAGGTCTGGTACTGTGATTGCAAGTTCATCGAAGGGAGTCCTGATCGCAAGACACTCATGATGTACACACCTATCATGGTGCCAAATACAGATCCTGCTCCACCTGAGAGGGATGTTCCGCCAATAACAGCACCTGCGATGGCATAGAGCTCAAAGCCAGCTCCCTGTGCAGGCATGACTGTTGTATAGACTGCAGCGAAGGCGATGCCTCCCATGCCTGCGGTAAAGCCTGCTATAATGTAGGCCATCATCTCCCACTTCTGTACATCAACGCCAGAGAGTCTTGCTGCATCCTTGTTTGAACCTATGGCAAAGATATAGCGTCCCATCTTTGTCTTGGTCAGGATCACATATGCAATGAAGGCTGTCAGAAAGAGCACTATGGCTCCGGTGGGGATAGAAGCGTTGTTGGAGGTGATAAACTTGAAGATACCCTTAAACCAGCTTCCTGGGGCCCCACGTGCTGGGAAGGTGGCACTTCGCACATTGGAGACTATCGAGCCGGTACCTAGGCTTATCATCTGCGTTCCGAGGGTTGCGATAAAAGGAGGAAGCTTGAGCTTGGAGATAAGAATCCCATTCAACAGTCCAAAAGCAGTACCGACAAAGAGGATCAGGAGCAGGGATATCCACATCGGCCATCCCCATGTCTTGTATGCAGTCCCTCCGATGATGGCAGAGGCCATCATCACAGTCCCCAAACTCAGGTCAATGCCTCCGGTTATGATGACAAAGGTAACTCCAATGGCGATAAAGCCGATGTAGTAGGAGGAGTCAAGTATGTTGACCAAAGTGGTTAGGGAGAAGAAGTTTCGCCCAAAGATCGAGAAAAAAACATAAATTATAACCAAAGCCAAAGGTGCCAGAAGTTTCTGCATATTGATGCTGCTGTTCTTTTCCCTCAAATCCAGATTTTCTTTAGTAGCCATATTTGCCACACTCCTATTTGTACAGTGTTGCCAAACCCATGATTTTCTCTTGGGTCGCATCTTCAATATTTAAGATCCCTGTGATTCTGCCTTCATTCATAACCACAACCCTGTCACTCATTCTCAAGACCTCTCCCAGTTCAGAGCTGATCATGATGATGGACTTGCCCTCCTTGACCAATTCATTCATGAGGGCATAAATCTCGCTTTTTGCCCCGACATCGATACCTCGCGTCGGTTCATCAAAGATAAGGATGGAGCTGTTTTTGATCAGCCATTTTGCTATGACAACCTTCTGCTGGTTTCCCCCTGAGAGGTTTCGCACAATCTGGTTTATGGATGGGGTCTTGATAGACAATTTCTCGACATACTCTGTTGTCGAATTGATGAGGGTTTTGTTCTTGATCAGAAACGAAGGGGAGAGCTCCACATAGGAGGCCATTACCGAGTTCTCAATGACTGTGAGATTTGTTGCAAGGCCATAGCGTTTCCTGTCCTCAGAGAGGTACCCCATACCAAGGTTTACCGCATCCATGGGGGTATTGATGGATACCTTCCTTCCGTTGATCTCGATGCTTCCGGTTGCCTTGTCCGCACCATACAGGGCACGGGCTGTCTCTGTCCTGCCTGCTCCCATCAAACCGGCAAAGCCTAAGATCTCACCCTTATGCAGCTCAAAGCTCACATCATCGACCAAGTGCCCAGCACAAAGATTGGATACCTTCAGCACAACAGGGGCATCAGGGGCAACATTGCTCTTGCTCTTGGGTTTTTCATAGATGACGCGCCCGACCATCATGTTGATCATCTCTTCCTTGGTAAGGTCGCTCGTCTCTTTTGTCCCGACCAGCTCACCATCACGCAGGACAGTTACCCGGTCAGAGATCTCTCCGATCTCATCCAGGCGGTGGGAGATGTAGATCATCCCTACACCTTTGGAAGCGAGGTCCCTCATTATGATAAAGAGGTCCTCAATCTCAGCATCAGTGAGGGCTGCTGTGGGTTCGTCGAGGATGAGCACCTTCAGGTCGTAGCTTACGGCCTTCGCGATCTCAATCATCTGTTGTTTTCCAACAGTGAGGTCTCCCAGCTTGACCTCCACATCAATGTTCATGTTGAGCCTCTTCAAAAGATCCCGAGCTCGTTGATTTTGTTTTTTGGCATCAAGAAAAAAGCCGTTGAACTTGGTGGATTCTCGCCCTATGAAAAGATTCTGTGCGACTGTAAGGTGATCCATCATGTTCAGTTCCTGGTGGACAATGGCAATTCCTGCAGTGAGTGCCTGCTTTGGACTGTGGGGATTGAACAGCTTTCCCCGGTAGTATATTTCACCCGAATCTTTAGGAAAAATTCCTGTGAGCGCTTTCATGAGTGTGGATTTTCCTGCACCGTTTTCCCCTACAAGCGCATGAATTTCTCCCTCTTTTAAGGTGAAGTCAACCTTTTTCAAGGCGTGTACACCAGAAAAGCGCTTGTCTATGGCTTTCATCGACAACACAATATTGTTCAAAGCCACCCCCCTCTTGTATCTGCTACAATCAAAATTTCTTATCTAAGAATCCTAGTTTCAAAATCCCTATGAACAAATCATTACACGGAATATGTGCGTTGTCAAGAAAATTGTAAACGTTTACAATCATCATGCCCTTCCAAGGAAAACCTGCCTAGGTTCCCCTTGCAAGAGGCCTGTATTATGAGAATAAACACTTATAGTCTTGGTTGATGTGCGAATTTGTTTGACCTAAAGCTATATTTCCTTACAAATAGGAAAGATATGCTCCCGTAGACTTGCTTTCAGCCTTGTTACAGGGCGAGGCCATTGGCAGCAAGAAAAATCTTGGCACAGGCAAGGGAGTCACTCAGAGCCTCATGGTGCCTCAATTCTATGCCCAGGTGCCTGCTGACCGTATCAAGCCTGTGGTTCACCAGGGTCGGCCATGCCCGTCTTGCACACTGGACAGTGCAAGAAAATTGAGGTAGAGGAGCGTTTATTCCGTAATAGGCAAGGCAGTACTTGAGGACACTACGGTCGAAGCTGCTGTTATGCGCCACCAGAAAATCTGATCCTATAAACTCCTCTAGGTGAGGCCACGCCTCTTCAAATGTAGGGGAGTGTATAACATCTCGCATCCTGATGCCGTGAATTGCGGTAAAGCCGGGTATGATCTCCATGCCATAAGGTGGTCGGATGAGCGTATAGTACTGGTCAACCAGCCTTCCCTCCCGTACCTTGACCAGGCCTACTGCACAGGCGCTTGCCCGCTGGTAGCATGCGGTCTCAAAGTCTATTGCACAGAAATTCATCGTATCGTGTTCATTGGGCATGGTTCAATCTTAGCAGAAAACACTTTTTCTGCTCTCCTCCGTTCAAAGACTATGCCTCAGAGCCACTCTCTTGTCTATCGACTGGTTACTCAAACAGCTCCAGGTTTTTCATTTCAGCCTGAAGCCCTTTGTTTTCAATACGGTGGATGAGGTCGATTACCCTATCGTTGGCCGGGGTGGGGACACCCGTCTTCCTGGCCTGCTCGCCAAGGACCCCGTAGCAGGTGTCAACCTCACAAGGTTTCCCCTTTTCGATATCCTGGAGCATGCTGTGCTTTATGCTTTCGCATTGCAAAGGGGATGTGGTGAGGGAGAACCTTTTCTTGATGGATCCGGAGTAATCGAACAGCTTTACTACATCCTTGCCTTGAATTGGTGCAATAGTTTCCAAAGCCTCTTGGTTGTA
>CAYMRN010000008.1:0-14094 GCA_964392855.1 uncultured Sphaerochaeta sp. | reverse complement strand
ATCCAGATGGTGGCCGCTACTACAGAAGAGAGAATTGCAGGGCAGTAATATGCTATCTGCAGGAATTTCTTGCTCTTGGTGCTGGTGAGGTTGCTGATGAATACCGCAATGATCAGGCTGACGATCAGAAGGGGAATGAACGTTCCCAGGGTAAAGACCATCGTCGATTTCAACGAGTTGAGAAAGGAGAGCTGATTGCCTGCAGTGGCTGGATTGAACAGGCGAATAAAGTTTTCAAGGCCGACAAATGTAGGGGGAGCTTTGCTCAGTGCTTTCTTGTTAAAGAAACTCGTATAAAAGGCATTCAAAATTGGATAAAAATTGAAAACTGAGAAGAAAACCAAGGATGGGACAACAAAAGCAATCCCCCAACGCGCTTGTTTTCTCTCAATGCTATAACTTTTCTTGGAACCCATAGAGTTTCTCCTAGAGAGGGGCAGAACTGCCCGTAATTAGAGTGACACGAGCCGGGAAGGCTCAATCAAGGTACTACAGAAACTGTGTATTTTATACAATCAAAAGAGATAGTAGAGCTCTTGGAAAAGAGATGTTCTGCCGGAATTCCGGCAGAACACTTCCTAGCCTGTGATTACTGCTCGTCAATAACTTCTTGTGCAGAAGCCCTGAGGGTGGCGAGTGCCTTTTCTGGGCTCACTCCACTGAGCATGACAGACTCAACTGCGTTACGGATCAGTGTCTGTATCTGAGATGAATTTTCACCATAATAGGTCATATGGGCCCGATTCATGTCATCGATGAAGACCTGGCTATAAGGCATGTTCTTCAGGGTGTCGGAATCGATCAGGGCCTTGGTAGGCTGGATGATGTTTCCACCACGGGTCAGGTACTCTTCACCATGACTGAGCAGGAAGCCGGCTAGTTTCCAGGCAGCCTTGCGGACAGCGGGGGGAGAGTCAACGTTGACCATGAAGAAGTGACCATAGTAACAGGCAGCTACGTCACGAACGGCATCCTCAAATACGGGGAACGGGACGACCATCCACTCCTTGCTGTTGAAGAAGTCTGGATTGTCTTTCTCGATTCTTCCCTGCTGGTAGAGACCAGTGTGGGCCATTGCAATGTCGTTGTTGTCCTTGTTGAATATGTTACGTGCATTCTTGTAGGTGGGTGAACCGAGGTTACGTCCGCTTGGTCCCCACTCCTTCATGAAGGTAAGGGCCTTGATCCAGGCATCGTCACCTATGATGGCTTTCTTGCCATCGGCGCTCAAGAGATCACCACCAAGCTGTTCAACCATAGGAACAAAGAAAGTCAGATAGTAAGGATAGCGGAAGTCAAATCCACGGCGGACAAGGATGTCACCATCACGGATGACAAGCTTTTCAGAGATGTCTGCCATCTCTTCCCAAGTCTTGGGATAGTCAGTCTCCGGGTTGAGACCTGCAGAGCGGAAGACCTTCTTGTTGAGGTAGATCGCCCAGTTGGTCAGCTCAAGAGGAAGACCGTAGACTTCTCCATCGACAGTTACCGTGTCCAGGACACCTGGGATGTACTTGTCAAGCAGGTCCTGCTTGTTGGCATACCCTGCTGCCTTGTAGTCAACGGGTGCTACACGGTGGTTGGTGATATACGCATACTGGTCTTCAATGGGCAGGTTGAACATGTCAGGGCCTTGGTTGGCAGCAAATGCTGTCTGGACCAGTTCAATCTGTTTCATTGCAGACTGCGTAGATCGTACAACGGTGATATTGGGGTGCATTTTCATGAATTCTGCAATTAGTTCAGTCTCAAGCTGTGTCCTTGCAGGGTCCTCGTGTGTCCAATACTGGATAGTTACCGGAGCGTTCTCATCCACAACTGTCTCTTTTGAGCCTGCGGCAAAGATGCATGTTGGGATAAGGAGCGCCAAAACAGCGAACAGCAGTAATGATTTTTTCATACTGACCTCCTAAAGTCATTTATACTTTAAGTATACACGGTGATAGAGTGAGCTCACAAGGCAAGGGTTTTGTTGTTTTCAGCGTGTTTTATGCAAAAAAATAGCCACCTTATATATCAGTGGCAAAATTGTATTTCAAACAACCCAATTGTTATGACAAGCAGTTTATTAACCCGCCTGGTCGCTATTTTTTCTTATTGTGCTTCTGCATAAAGATGGCAAGCTTCTCCATCGTCTCGTTGGAGATATCATGCTCGATGAGGCAGGCGTCCTGTTCGGCTACCACAGGGTCGACACCAAGCATTTCACTCAAGAATGTGGTAAGAGTCTTGTGGCGGAAATAGACCTGGGAGGCTTTGATCTCCCCTTTTTCCGTCAGCTCAATCTCACCATAGGTCTCCTGGTGGACGTACCCATCGGCCATGAGAATCTTCATGGCCCTGTTTACGCTTGGCTTTGAGACACCAAGGCGAAGGGCTACATCTGTAGTCCTCACCCTACCATTCTCCTGATAAATAGCCAAAACGGCTTCCAGGTAGTCTTCTCCGGATTTTTGCATGCCCCATGGTACCATGCATCCTTTTTTTTGTCATCCTATTTGTCTGAGGTGCCAAAGGCGGCCAAAGGTGCAATTGTTTTCGAGCTATTGCATGCAGCGCCCTGACTATGTATTGCCATACCAAGTCTTTCTCTTTTGCAGCAGGGACAATTGCCTTGTTGAGAGCATACGACCTTTTGTATGATTTTCTTCGTAGTAGCCTACACTTCTGGCTTTTCATACAACCAGTCGGGCTTCACCCTTGCCCGATGGTGCCCCACTTGGCATAAAGTACCTGATTAGAGTTGACCCTATCACTGCTAAAATCCCATTCCTCCTCATAGAGCTTGGTCTTGAACCACCCTTCGAATTCAAAGCCACTTTTCGTTGGTTGTGAAGGGGCTGGAACCTTTTCACCTTTCAAAATTTCTCTGTAAAAAATGGCATCTCCATTCTGACTGTCAAACGTTACAGAATATTTTGTGACAGGATCAGAAAAACATGACAAGAGAACCATTGAAACAAGAAAAATCATCAACCCGAAAAGAAACCCTGTACCAATTCTACTCTTTTTCATCAGGGGTCACCTTTTTCTAAGTCATAATTACCTATCTTACTGGTATATATATACTACCTTGGTATTCCCAAATCTACAACGGTTGCTTACTCTGAATAAAGAATTTTTGTCTGGGCAGCCAAAGGCGGGAAAAACTATTGACTTGTTTGTTTGTTTCAACTAACTTATATGTGAGCAACGAAGATTGAGAGGAAGAGCATATGGCAACAATGGATGAACTAGCCGTTGGACAACGAGCATGTGTAGGTGCCATAAAAGCACCGAAGCAACTCAAGAGAAGGCTCATGGATATGGGCTTTACCAAGGGTGTTGATATAGAAGTGGTAAAGATGGCCCCCATGGGCGACCCTATGGAAGTGTCACTCAGAGGATACAACCTTTGTCTTCGCAAGGCTGAGGCTCGCGTAATAGAACTCAAATAATCATGCAAACACTATCACTCATCGGTAATCCCAACTGTGGGAAGACCACTCTGTTCAACGCCCTTACGGGCACGACTGCATACGTGGGCAACTGGCCCGGAGTCACTGTCGAGAAGAAAGAGGGGGTCTGGAACGGTTTCAGGGTCTTGGACCTGCCGGGAATCTACTCCCTGTCGCCCTACTCACCTGAGGAGCAACTCTCAAGGCGCTATATCCTCGATGAAAGGCCTGACCTGATCGTCGATGTCATTGATGCGACAAACCTCGAGCGCAGTCTCTACCTTACTTCCCAGCTCGCTGAGCTGGGAAGGCCTGTACTCATCGTCCTGAACATGCAGGACCTCCTGGAGAAAGAGGGCATCACCATTGATGAGAAACGCCTTTCGCTGATGACAGGTTGCCCAGTCGTCTCCATATCGGCCAGCAAGGGAGTGGGTCTCGACCAGTTCAAGATCGAGGTGGAAAAAGCCCTTGAGGAGAACAGGGCCCCAGCATGCCCGCTGTTTTCCAACTTTGTCGAAAAATACATCAATGCCCTGGTGGAGGATGACTACCTGCACGCCATCCCCAAAGGACGGCAACCCCGGTGGGCTGCCATCAAGCTGCTGGAAGAGGACGAACTCTTCCTCGCAACCATGCCCCCCTTCCCCGAGGAGTTTAGCCTCTTCCTGGAAAAAGCCCGGCAAAGTTTGCGTGACCACTATGATGATGATGTTGAAGCGGTCATCATAGACCAGCGCTATAAGGTGGCCGAACACATAAGTCGCGCAACCCAGGCCAAGAAGAAACAGAAAAGTCCGTTTAACTTCGATACCATAGCAACCAACCGCTTTGCAGCCATTCCCCTGTTCATCGCTATCATGGGGGGAGTATTCTACCTATCCATAGGCCTGGTGGGCGGCATCACCACAGAGTGGCTGGAAGGCCTCTTTGAGATGCTTGGGACCAACTTGACGGTCCTTCTTTCCTCATGGGGGGTCTTCCCCCTCCTATCAGGGCTCCTCACCGGAGGCATCATAGCAGGCGTGGGAGCTGTGCTTACCTTTGTACCCCAGCTCTTTGTCCTCTTTCTGCTGTTGAGCATTCTTGAAGACTGTGGCTATATGGCCCGCATTGCCTTTATCCTTGACAGGATGATGCGATCCATTGGCCTTTCCGGCAAATCCATCATACCCCTGGTCATCGGAACAGGCTGTACGGTGCCTGCCATCATGAGCACCCGTACCATTGAACACCAGAAACAGCGTGAGCTTACCGTCCTGGTTACCCCCTTCATCCCCTGTGGTGCGAAGATGCCTATCTTCGCCCTCATGATCACCTATTTTTTCCCCGGGCAGTGGTACATAGCACCCATGATATACCTTACAGGTGTCCTGGCGGTCGTGCTGACCGGTTTCATCATGCGTGCCTTTGACCGGCACAAGGAGAGGACCGTATTCATCCTGGAGCTTCCCCGTTACCAGCTTCCCACAGCAAAGAACGTCTGGCTGCAGACCCGCGAGCGCACCTTGGACTTCGTAAAGAAGGCAGGGACGATAATTCTGCTCTCCAGTGCGATCATCTACCTGCTCTCCTCGTTCTCCTTCACGCTGCAGCCTGTCTCTGCCGAGGCGAGCATGCTGGCGATCATCGGGCGTCTGATCGCACCCATCTTCAAGCCCCTGGGCTTTGGGTTCTGGCAAGCAAGCGTTGCCCTCCTTACCGGTATTGCGGCCAAGGAGTCCATCGTAAGCACCTTGAGCGTCACTATGGGAGAAGCGCACATCACTGAGCTCTTCACCCCCTCTTCCGCCCTTGCCTTCATGACGTTCATCCTGCTCTCCTCGCCCTGCATTGCGGCAATCAGCGCAATGGCAAAAGAGCTTGGAAGCAAAAGAAAACTGCTGTTTGCCCTCGTATGGCAGACCGGCATCGCCTATCTTGCAGCACTATTGGTCAGAGCCCTTGTGCTGCTCATAATGTGAGGTACATATGATTCAGCTTATCTCCATACTTGCCAATATCCTTGTCGCCGTCGTCATCGCTCTTCTGCTCTGGTACGCTATCCGCACCATCCTCAAGCAACGAAAACAAGGGGGCTGCGGCTCTTGTGGAAAACTGGACGAGCAAGGAGAGCCCACCTCTGCTTGTCGAGGGTGTGCCTTTGCAACCACCTGCCACATAGCCAATCCTCAAGACGAGAAAGAGTAGGAGGCCTTTGGCTTCTCCGTCGGCCAACTCTTACCACCATAGGCCTCAACCTGCCCCCCCCACTCCTTGAGTCCATCTTCTTACACACTTTACAGTTCACAGAACTAGACACGTGTCTGGTTCCTCTAATTGTGCTATACTGAGGTATCGGCATACAATAGGTGTCGCTCCCCATCTGGGCAGCGACACCCATCGCGATCAAAATCATGGATATCACTCCAAAGGAATCTTAGAACGGCCTGACCAGAATGCTCTCACTAAAACGAATAATCACCCTAACGCTTCTCGTATCTGCGGTGGCTTCTGCCATCCCCCTGTTTGCCCTACAGCAAACAGGGGTAGGCGATCCTCATCACACTATGGGCAAGAGATACCACGACCGGGTCGCCCTGATAGAGACAGGAGAAGATGGTGCTCGGCTCAGGATCGACCTTGTCGAATCGGCCCAGAAGACCATAGACATCTCCTACTATACCTTCACAGGAGGCAGGTTCACCAACGTCATGCTCTCACTCTTGCTCGCCAAAGCCGACGAAGGCGTACATGTCAGAATCCTATGTGATGGGCTGACCTCCCTCGTCTATGAGAGAAAAGAGCTCAAGGATGCCCTAAGGGCATTTGAGACACACCCAAACATTGAGGTGAAGTACTATGAGAAGTTTTCTCTTTTGACACCCTGGTCATGGCAGAAAAGGCTGCATGACAAGATCATCATCACCGATGGGAAGCTCGCCCTGATAGGAGGGAGAAATATCGGGGACAAGTACTTTATCCAGGAGGAGTACCTGCAGAGATTTGTCAATGACCGTGATGCCTTGGTATACCACCAAGGGGAGGGAGAGAGTGTCATAGGGGATATGCAGCACTACTATGACCAGATGTGGGGGTACAAGCATACCAAGGTCCGCAAAAAGGGCATCACAGCCAGGCAAAGGGAGAGGGCCGAGCCTACCTTTGCCTGGCTACGGGCCTTGTCCACAAAAGTCAGGGCCGATCATCCTGAGCTGTTCCAACCTATCGACTGGAAAGAGCGGACATATGACGCGGAAGCGATTGAGTTTGTGCACAATCCCCTGGGCAGGCACAAAAAGGACCCATGGTGCCTGATGGCGCTCCTAGAGATGGCCTCCCAGGCTGAATCGTCCATCTTTGTCCAGAGCCCATACATCATCCCCACCAGAAGCATGAGAAGCCTGATCAGATCCTACGACATCGACATGGAACTGGTCACCGTCCTGACCAATTCAAAGCGGTCGAGCCCGAATCCCATCGCTGTGGCGGGGTATTACAACCATCGGAAAGCCATAGTGGACAGGGTCAACAAGGTCTATGAGTACCAGGGGCCGGACTCCATCCACAGCAAGAGCTATCTCTTTGATGACTCGGTCAGCATCATAGGGACGTTCAACCTTGACTCGCGCAGCAGCTACATCAACACAGAATCCATGCTCATCATCCATAGCAAGGAGTTTGCATCTGACCTGGATCATGAAATTCAGGCATATGTGGATAACAGTGTGCTTGTCAGGGATGACTATACCTATGCAGGGCAAGCTGAGGACAAGAGGCCTTTCTGGCTCTTCTCCAAGCTTGTGGGATTGTTTGAATACTACCTGTAACGGGCAAGCTTCAGACGGCGACAAAAGAATATCCAACAAAGAAATCATGACAATCCATACAATATATGAATAAATATGCAATAGGACTGGATATTTCTTCATTATCCGGCTAAACTTCTCCCAAATGCCTTTCTGGCACTTGAAAACTAGGAGAGAAACACTATGAAAAAAATTATGATTGCCCTGTTGGCGCTGTTGTTGCTGAGCACAACCCTCTTTGCAGCCGGATCAAAAGAGCAGGCACCGGGGGTAGACAACTCACTGCAGAAGGTGCTCGACAAAGGCAAGTTGATCATGGGCCTCGATGACAGCTTCCCCCCCATGGGCTTTCGTGATGAGAACAACGAGATCGTGGGCTTTGACATAGACCTTGCCAAGGGTGTCGCCAAAGGCATGGGTGTCGAGCTTGTTTTGCAACCCATCGACTGGAACTCCAAGGAACAGGAACTGAACACCGGCAATATAGACTGTATCTGGAACGGCTTCACCATCACCGATGAGAGGCTCAACGCCATGACCTTCACCCCTCCCTATGTCAACAATGCACAGGTTGTGGTAGTCAAGGGCGACTCCCCCTTCACCTCCTTGGCATCCCTGGCAAAGAAGAACGTCGGGCTACAGGCCGGATCCTCTGCAAGCGAGGCCCTGGATAACAGCCCTGCATTCAAGGCATCCATCAAGAATGTCGTAGAGTTCAAGGAAAACCTCACCGGCCTGATGGATCTGGAGATCGGCGGCATCGATGCCCTGATCCTCGACCTCTTGGTAGCAAACGACAACATCAACCGCAGTGGCAAGGATTTCAGGATTCTTGACGAACACCTCACCAACGAAGCCTATGGCGTCGGATTCCGCAAGGGCGAGCAGAAGCTTGCAGACGAAGTCTGGTCCCAGATGCAGGCCATGGCCGCCGACGGCTCGCTTGCCACCATCGCCACCAAATGGTTTGGTGCTGACATCACTGTTGTAGGAAAATAAATAATTCGCTAGTATGACGGGGAGCTCAGGCTCCCCGTTTCTTGTTTCTGACCATTTCCTGAATGTTTACCGTACTGGATACCACCTCAGAGGAGATTCCCATGGCACAACTACTGCAGCAGATGCTGGTAGGAACCGTAACAAGCCTCAAGATATTTACCCTTACCCTGCTTTTCTCCCTTCCGCTGGGAGTTTTGGTCGCAAAGGGCAGGATGGCAAAGAACCCGATAGTCTCGACTTTGGTCAACGTCTACATCATGATCATGCGGGGTACTCCCCTGATCTTGCAACTGATATTCGTGTACTTTGCCCCGTACTACATCTTCGGCACGTCCTATGACCGGTTCACTGCAGTCATCCTCGCCTATGTCATCAACTATGCAGCCTACTTTGCCGAGATCTACCGCGGAGGCATCCAGTCGATACCCAAGGGCCAGTTTGAGGCCAGTGAGGTGCTCGGGTTCTCCAAGGTCCACACCTTCACCCATGTCGTGACCCCCCAGGTGATCAAGCAGATAATACCTGCGATGGGAAATGAGGTCATAACCTTGGTAAAGGATACCGCCCTTGCACAGACAATCGGGGTTGCCGAACTGTTCCGCGTTGCCCAAAACGCCTCAGCCAGACAGTTCTCCACGATGCCCATCTTCATTGCAGGCATCTTCTACTTTATCATGAATGCTGTCGTCGCAAAGAGCTTTGACAAGCTTGAGGCGAAGCTCAACTACTACAATTAGGAGAGAGTATGCAGATCGTATCAGTGACTGACCTGGAAAAAGGCTTTGACGGGCTGGGAGTTCTCAAAGGTATCTCCTTCACCTTGAACAAGGGTGAGGTCCTCTCGGTCATCGGGCCATCAGGAAGTGGCAAGAGCACGCTGCTGCGCTGTCTCACCCAGCTGGAGACGGTGGACAAGGGAACCATACAGGTCTGTGGCGACACCATGGTCAGCACAAACGAAAAGGGAGAGGTTCGCTATGCTCCCAAAAACACCCTGCATGCGGTGCGCCTGCACTTCGGACTGGTCTTCCAGAACTTCAACCTCTTTCCCCACATGAGTGTGCTGCGCAACATAACCGAGGCACAGATGCATGTCCTGAAAATGACAAAAGCCGAAGCTACGAAAAACGCACGGGACCTTTTGGTGAAGATGGGTCTTGAGGATAAGGAGAGGGCCTATCCCTGCCACCTCTCCGGTGGGCAGCAACAGAGGGTATCCATTGCCAGGGCCCTTGCCCTCAATCCCAAGGTGCTCTGCTTTGACGAGCCTACCAGTGCTCTCGACCCCGAGCTTACCGGGGAGATACTGAAGGTCATCAAGGACCTTGCAAAGGAAAAAATGACCATGATCGTGGTCACCCACGAGATGTCCTTTGCCAGGGACATCTCCGACAGGGTCATCTTTATGGATGACGGGCTCATCGTTGAGGAGGGCAAGCCTGAGGAGCTGTTCAATCATCCGAAGAACGAGAGGACCAAGAGATTCCTCCAGCGCTACGAGTAGCGCTAGAGCCTTTTCAGCAAAGAGCCCGAACGAACCCCTGTAGGCTCGCCTTCAAAAAAGGCGAGCTTTCCATTTACCATCACCAATACCATACCGTCAGGCTTTGCAGTGGGGTCGCTCACCGTTGAGTTATCCTCCAAGGTGAGGGGGTCAAAAATGACCAGGTCAGCCTTATAGCCCTGCACGACCATCCCACGGTCTGTAAGGCCGAGGCGTGTTGCCGGCCCTGAGGTCATCTTACGTATCAGCATCTCAAGGGGCAGCAGGTTCTGCCGCTTCCAGTATGTATCAAGAAGGTGCAAAGCCGCCTGGTAGGAGCGTGGGTGGGTCTTCTCCCCGGCATAGAGGGCATCTGTACCAAAGCACATCAAAGGATGGCTCAGGATACGCTTCAGCGAATCCTGGCTCTGGGTTATGTCTCTCATCAGGGCAGTGCCCTTCTCCGCCATAAGCAGGTCGAAGAACGTGTCAAAAGGCCCTTGGTCCCTGATGCTGGCAATCTCGGTGAGGGTCATACCCTCATACTGGCTGTTGCTGTCGAGAGTCAGCACGGAAATGTTATCCCATCCACAAAGCTCATAGAGGCTGTCCCACCCCTCGGGATCCTGCATCTCCTCCTTGATGGCGGCCCTCTCCTTGGGACTTTGCAAGACCTCTTGCAGGTCTTCGCGGCTGAGACGGAGGTAGAGGGGTGGAAGCAGGCTGAAAAGGCTTGTCGAGCCGTACTCATAGGGGTACTGGTCGAACTGCACATCTATGCCCTCCAGCCTGGCATTCTCCAGCAGGGTGAGCATCCGGGGGACCAATATCTGGTTAACCCGCCCGATTGCCTTCAGATGGCTGATCTCGAGGCGCACCCCAGTGAGGCGAGCCAGGTCAAGGACCTCCTCGATCGCCGATAGCACATCATTGCCCTCACAGCGCAGATGGACTGCAAAGAGGCGGTCATGCTGCTCAGTCACACGCAGCAGCTCCAAGAGTTCCCTACGGTCGGCAAAGAGACAGGGGGCGTAGTAGAGGCCACTGGAAAATCCAATGCACCCCTCTTCAAAGCTCTGCTGCAGCAGGCGGCACATGAGGGCGACCTCGGCCTTTGTTGCCGGACGGTTGGCATTGCCTCCCAGAGCGGAGAACCGCAGGGGGCTGTGTGCCTGCAAAAAAGCCATATTGGTACCACTACCCTCTTGATGCCATACCTTGGCATATCCGGCAAAGTCCTTCCAAGCAAAGGGGGAGTAGTGCCCAAGCACATCCTGGACCTGCTCATGCAGTGCAGTATTCTCATCAGAAAGAGGATAGACCCCTACCCCACAGTTCCCTGCTACCTCGGTAGTGATTCCCTGGAGGATCTTGGGATCCATCGAAGGGTTTCTCAGCACCTCCAGGTCACTATGCCCATGGATATCGATGAAGCCGGGGCACAAGACAAGGCCGCTGGCATCAAAGGCTGTGCCTGAGGGGGTATCTCCCCCTGGGGAGACGTTCACTATCCTATCACCCTTGATGGCAACATCACCGACAAACGGGCTCTGGGCAGAGCCGTCCACGATGGTTGCATTTCGGAAAAAGTAATCATATTTCATACAGGGCTCTCCTTGCGCGTATACAGCGCAATCTCATGGTGCAACGACTGCTCCAGCATCCGTACCGTATGCTGGTAATTTCCCCTGGTTCGGGTGAGTGCAAGCGAAGCCTTGAACTCGTTGACCTGATCAAGGCTGACAAAGGCTGGGGGAAACCCGTTTGCAAGCAGTTCCCCGGCAAGGACTACAGAGGCAAAGACCACATCATAGCGACCAAAGGGTCGGATGCGAAGCAGTTCGCCAAACAAAAAGAGGGAACGCACCAGAGGGTGGAGGGTCTTCCACTCCATCTCATACTGGCGCAGGAGGATCTCCATCCTCGTTGCGACAGGCAGAGCCGGCTTCTCAAGGCTTAACTCTGAGCTCTCCACCTCCCTATAGGATATGCCCGCCTCATCATCAATTCCCTGCAGGAGGGAACGGTACAAGTGGATGAGACTCTTTTCGGTAAAGTAAGGGGTCGCCTGCACCCTCTTGTATAGGGGACCAAGACCATTTTCCTGCACAAAACGCAGCAGCAGCGAACGAACATTGAGGGCGAGCAGTTGGGTATCAAAGGATACGGACTGGGAAAAACACCCTGAGTACAGCAGGGCCAGATCCTCGTTGCCCATGACAAGGTCCTCACAAGCAAAGGTACCCAGGACAAATCGGAAGATAGAGTTCCTGAAGATACGAAGCATCTGCCCCTCATCCTTTTTGGCAGATACGAATGCATGCTGCATTGCTTCCAGGGAGGAGAAGTTCACAGTCCCAACACGCATATCGACATTCTTCAGATGACGCAGTTGGCGCCCATCGGTGGGCTTTGTCGCATCAAGGGGGATGTTCCATGCCCAGCCGCTACGAATAACCCCATCAATTCTCCCTTCAGAACAGAGAATACGGACCCTACGCTCAGAAATGCCCCATTGCAGGGCAGCTTGCTTTGTGCTCATGTACATTGCGTGCTCTCCAATCTACTATTCCTATTAGGGAATGGTACTTCATTTTTTATCGCTGTTCAAGATATTCTGAAAGGAATCAGGTCTTTACCAAAGGGGGAGGATTGGCGATAATACCATGGAAGGACGAGCCTTCCCTATCGCTTTGGAGGGCCCAGATGGAAAAATATGATGTAATTATACTCGGTAGCGGACCTGCAGGAATGGGCGCGGCCTTTACCCTTGCGAAAAAGAGACCGGAACTCAAAATCCTCATGCTAGACCGTGAACGGGCATCCACCGGCGGGATGCGCAACGACTGCAAGATGAATTTCACCTACCCCATAGGGTTTCCTACCGAGTACTGGGAAAAGGAAGACGCGGAGCACTACCTGCAAGAGGTCGTCGCTTTCCTCCAGCCATCCTTTCTTGAAAAGAACAACATACACATCTATCAAAAGAGGGCCGAAAGGCTGGGCTGTACGCTTTTGGACATCAGGCAGACCCACCTGGGAACAGATGGGGGGCTACGCCTCATCAAGGAGCTTCTGGCAAGGCTGGATGTGCTTGGAGTTGAACTGGCCTTAGGTGAGGCCATGGAGAACATCCAGGAAAAAGAGCAGTACATCATCACTGAAAAGCGGAGGATCGGCTACAAGAAGCTCCTGGTGGCTCCTGGAAGAAAGGGCTTCCACTTCCTCCAGGACCTCATGCACACCCTCTCTGTCCCCTTTGTCGACAACATCGTCGATATCGGGATACGGGTGGAGACGCGCATCGAGCACTACCCTATCGTGAAGGACTACTATGACCCGAAGTTCTACTTCCCTGACAAGGTGAGGACCTTCTGCACCAACAGCGGCAACGCCCACGTGGTGCGTGAGCGCTATGCCACAAGCAGGGGGGAGGAGTGGCACTCGGTCAATGGGCACGCATTCTCAGCAGATGCCCACAATGACAACGGCTTGGTAAACTTCGCCATTCTCAAGACCGTGCGATTCACCGAACCTTTGGCAAGCGGCCAGGCCTTTGCCGAGAACCTCGGCCTGCAGGCTGCCCTGATGGGAGGCGGCAAGCCCCTGATGCAGCGTGTCGGGGACTTCCGCCTCGGATCGAGAAGCAAGGAGGACAGCTTCAGCGGCGACCTCTATGATTTTGAGCCTTCGCTGAAGAGCTGCTGTCCAGGGGACATCTCCCTTGCAATCCCTGCAAAGATCCTGCGATCCATCTGGCGGGCCATGAAGAACCTGGACACCATCGTCCCAGGGGTCCTGCACCCCTCCACCATCATGTACTACCCTGAGATCAAGCTCTATGCAAACAAGCCCTCCTACCTCGACGATCACTTCCGTGTCACCGAGGATGTCTGGTTTGCCGGCGATGGGGCAGGCACCAGTCGTGGTATAACCGGTGCCTGGGCAAGCGGGATCAGGGCAGCCGAGGGGATCGTTGAGGCACTATAGCTCGTGATCGAACCTATCGTTGAGCCAGGCGGAAGCGAGCCCCACCCAAGCCTGGCACGCCTGGTTGGGTGTCCCCACCTCATGGTTGGACATCGAAAGGCCATGGTCACCTTGGGTGAAGATATGCAGGGCGAAGTCGATGCCCTTGGCCCTGAGGGCCGAGGCAAAGTGCATGCTGTTTTCCACAGGCACCGTCTCATCAGAGAGCGTATGCCAGATGAAGGAGGGGACCGTTGTAGCGGTCACCTGGTCCTCCAGACTGAATAGGGCACGATCCTCCTCACTCTTCCCGCTCACCCAGTCACAGCTCTCCTGGTGGCAGATAGCCTCCTTGGTCGAGATGACAGGGTAGCAGAGCACTGCAGCATCAGGGCGGTTCAGCCCCCCCTTGGTATCA
>CAYMRN010000007.1:0-14148 GCA_964392855.1 uncultured Sphaerochaeta sp. | reverse complement strand
GTTGCCCCTACCCCAAAAGTGTGCTTGAGATCATAGGTAGGGGGTCCTGCACCAAAGACAGGGCTTCTGCTCAGCGAATACAGAGGTGTTGAAGAGATGCCGAACTTGAAGCCCTGTTCGCTCCTCTGGAACTCCAGCTCTCCTGCCTGCATCCTATAGAGGGACTCTAGCTGCTCAAGGCTGAGGTTCCCTTGTCTCAGGGCCTTGCGCAACTGTTGGTCAGCTTGGGCGAAGGTAGGAAGGCTCTCTTCCTGCCACTGCCTGATGAAAGATTGCAAACCCTCTTGGTCAAGAGACACGATCTCTTCTCTGTCCAGTTCGTACTGGCGGGTCAGCTTCGGGTAGGAGGAGGCGGTGATCGGCAGTGCTATGGCAAGCAAAACCACTGTTGTGATGAGTATCAGGTGCTTTCTCATGCTGCACTCCTCTTCTTCTTATCGTAAATGGTTCCATACAACATCGGGATGACGAACAAGGTGGTCAGCGTCGAGAAGATCAGTCCAAAGATGATGGTACTTGCCATGGGTGACCAGACCACTGAATATCCACCGATGCCGATAGCAGTTGGCAACAGGCCGACAATGGTGGTAAGGGAGGTCAGCACAATGGGCCTGAGCCTGGTTTGAGCCGCTTCCCGTATTGCTTCCTTCACGCTCTTGCCTTTGGCGCGCAACTCATTGATGAAGCTGATCAGCACGATTGCATCGTTTACGGCTATCCCTGCCAAGGCGACACCGGAGTAGATGACCGTCGTGGAGAGTGGCGTCCCGGAAACAAAGAGATAAAGCACAACACCGATAAAGGAAAAGGGAACAGATATAAGTATCAGCATAGGTTGGCTGTAGCTGTTGAACTGAGTCCCCAATATGAGATACATGAGAAAAATTCCTAGGATAAACACCCTCAGGATGTCAAATATCAACGTGCTGAAATCATCGAACTCACCACCCACTCCAAAAGCGACATCAGGATAGCGAGCGCTGAGGCTCTGCTGCCAGAGCTGCTTTACCTGGTTGTTGACCTCTTTCAGGTCAACACTATCGAGCGCATTGGCCGTCACGGTGATCTCTCGCTTTCCTTCCACACGCCGTATCGTACCCAGAGAGTTATCAAGCTCGATGGTTGCGATGCTGGAAAGGGGGACGAGCCTTCCATCATCGGTGGGGATGAGCAGCTGTTCAAGATTTTCAAAGCGCTTTGAATCAGAGCTGGCAAACCTGACCACGATATCTATCTGTTCGTTCTTTTCAAAAAATATTCCGGCAGGGACCTTGTCAAAGCGTGCCCGTATGTACGAGCCTACACTCTTCACATTCACCCCGAGGGCACTGGCGCGCTCCTGGTTGATGCGTATACGAAGCTCAGGGCTTCCTGCGACAAAATCACTCTCCACATTATTGACCCCCTCGACAGAGTTGAGCAGGTTGATGATGGCATTGGATGAATCGATGAGCTGTTTGTACTCATCACCTGAGAAACGGAAACTCAAGGGATCGGAGGTTGGAGGACCATTTTGAGCCTTGCGGAAGAAAACCTGTTCAGCTCCGCTGATGTAGTAGACTTCATTCTGCACCTCAGCTATCACTTCATTGATGCTCCGTTTCCTTCCCTCATCCATTTCAGCAAGATCTACCGTTATCTGGGCTTTGGTGGAGTTGGCCTCACCACTGCCCAAGGTCCCTATCTTGGTGCTGATGGAGAGGATCTCCCCATTGCCTACCTTATCGAGCAGGACCTTCTCATACTCGGTGACAATCCTGTTGGTCTCCTCGAGGGCAGTTCCCCGAGGGGTGAGAATTTCAATGTTGAAATAGCTATAGTCCTCTGCAGCGAACAGGTCCTGCTTGAGCATGCCCACAAGGGAGAGTACTCCAAGGGTAAGGACCAAGGCCAAAAAGAGCAACAAACCTTTGAATCGGTACAGCTTTGCCAAAAGATTGACATACCCTTGCTGTATGGGATTGAACCATGTGCCTGGCTCCCTTTTTTTCTTACGCTTGGCCTTCTCCCTTGGCCCCCACTCCGCATAGTGGCTGGGCAGGAAGAATATCGCCTCAGCAGTACTCACCACGAGGGCAATGATAACCGTAAGGGGGATGACCCTGAGGAACTTGCCGATGGTCCCGGGCAGGAGCATCAGCGGCAGGAAGGCGGCAACAGTGGTAGCCGTTGCGGCGATGACCGGCCAGATTACCTGGCCTGCCCCCTCTATCGCCGCATCATGGCGCAGCATGCCGTTTGATTGCAAGCGGTAGGAGTTCTCTATGATCACAATACCATGGTCAACGATAAGACCGAGTACCAGCACAAGGCCAAAGAGCGTGTTGGTATTTATGGTCTCGCCAAGGAGGTCCAGGACCAAAAAGGTAAGGGCAAAGGTAACCGGTATCCCTAGCGCTGTGATCAGGGCATTACGCAACCCTATAAACAGCCAGAGGATGAGTACAAGCAGAAAAAGGCCCATCAGGGCATTGGATGAAAGGACAGAGAGGCTGGATGCTATCTGCACCGTCGAGTCATTGAACAGGGTTAGAGTGGCTCCTCCGTTACTTGTAAGCCGTGCATCTTCGACAATTTCGGTGACCCCTTCCACTACGGATACTGAGCTGCCGTTCACAACCTTGGTCACCTTGAGATTTACCGAAGGGTTCCCATTGAACCGGGCACGGGTGGAGTCAGGATCGAAGCCATCGACCACCTCTGCGACATCACTGACGCGCACGACGCCTCCGCTTGTTGCCGAACGGAGAACGATGACCGACTCAAAATCAGAAATCTCCTTGATGGAGCCTAAGGTCCTCAGCAGGTACTCCCTTGAGTCGGTACTCAGCGTACCGCTGGGGACAGCACTGTTCTGATCGGAGATGGCCCTGACAACCTCATTTACAGTAAGCCCAAGGGCTATGAGGCGCGAACTATCAAGATTAACCAGGATCTGGCGGTCGGGAAGACCAAGCAGCTCAACGTCTGAGACATCCTTAACCTTCAGGATCTTGTTCTTGAGAGAGACCGCCTGCTCACGGAGCTCCTCATAGGGAAGGTTGCCGCTTATGACCACCTCGATAACAGGCAGGAAGTCGGCAGAAGAGAAATCATCAACGATAGGGTTAAGGGTCCCTTCAGGAAGAGAGACCTGGGAGAACCGTGTCTGGGCATCCTGGTAGAGGGCTTTGAACTCCTGTTTGGAGATACCGTCATCGAACTCGACCCTCACCACTGAGAGCCCTTCGCTGGTGGTGGAGCTGATCTTCTTCAGCTTGTCCATTCCTTGGAATGCATTCTCCACCGGGATGGTTACCGAGGACTCTAGGTCCTCAGCCCCGACCCCAGGGAAAGGGACGATCACATTGACCCAGAAGAAGGGAACCTCGGCAAACTGCTCCTGAGGCAGGCGTACCAAGCTCAAGATCCCTAAGGTGAGGACTGTTATCATTAGTATGTTGACCAACACCGGCTTGTTTACTGCAAACCTGCCTATGCCGAATCCTTTCTGGTTTTCCATTATGCGTTCCTTTATTAGGTTTCTTGGGTGACGACAGAACTGCCGTCAAGTATGCGTGAAAGGGCGCTGACAAAAACCTTTTTGCCTATGAGTGAGACGCCCTCCTCCATACTTTCAACCGCACTTTCATCACCGTATTGGTCAATAACCTTTACACGGACCTTCCTGGCACTGCTTCCCTCCACCATATAGACAGAGGTGATGCCATCACGATAGACCATGGCGGAATTCGGCACCAAGGTGTGGATAGGGGCATCTTCATTGAATATCACCACCTGGGCTGAGATGCCAGCCTTAATAAGCGAGGGTCTGGGATTGGTAAAATCTATGAGTACAGACCAGCTCCCTGTCCTGGAGTCACTGCTTGCACTGATGGCACTGACAGTGCCTTCAGCCTCAATGACCTCAGTCGGGGTGCGGATGGTAATAATCGCAGGAGCGCCTTCCTTGATGAGGAAAAGCTGGTTCTGCCCTACAGGGAGGGTAAGTCGGAGCCTTTCCAAGTCAACTACCCTGACTATCTGTTGGCCAGCCTGGATGAGGTCCCCAACGACGAGGCTGGTCTTTTCAGCAACGCTACCTGCGATGGGAGTCCTTACCTGGGTATTCTTGAGGTTGGTCCTCACCTGCTCAAGCTGGGCGGCAAGGCCGTCTACACTGCTCTGGGTCTGGGTCAATTGGACCAGTGATATGGCTCCCCTCTCATACAGCTGCTTGTTGGCCTCAAGCTCCTTGAGACTGTTCTTGTACTGATTTTCCAGCTGGCTGACATGCAAGGTGGCGATGGTGTCATCAAGGGTCAGGATCACCTGGTCCTTCTCGAGCTGCTCTCCAAGGTTGAAGTTGATGCTTTTGATGACCCCTGAAGAGCGAGCCTTAACGCTGACCTCCTCACGGCCTTGGATGGTCCCACTTCCTAGGACCCGATCACGCAAGGCAGCTTGCTTTACACTCACAGCTGACGATACGACTTGGGTATAGTCTGTTGCTGCAGCAATTTCATCCAGCACAATGCTCTTTTCTTGGCTTTTCATGCAAGAGAGCAACAAAAGGGGGAGAATGAGTAAGGAAAAAATCGTTATGGTCTTTACTGGACGCTTCATGCGATACCTCTTTATGGAATTACGGCATAATAGGGATACAAGTTATCATTAAGGATATGGTTTAAACAATCGAAAGACAAGTATCTTTCACAAAATATCCCATATGGCTACGGATTTCTTTGCCCACAGGACATATATTAGGCTAAATGATCTCTGTTGGTACACCCTTGCACCTATGCAGGGGATTGTGATAAAATACGCCCATACTATACATGCATACTGTTGGAAGCAGTGCATCTCTTATGCACATGCCCTATACGTAGGACAGAAACGACAGTCGTGGGGATGGCATCCCCACAAAGGGCGAAGTAACGCCATGCAGTAGAGCAAGTGGAATATGAGTAACAAAAAAACTGAACTTCTTCTCTTACGGGTAACAACGGTAGTATGCCTTGCTTTTGGCATATTGAGCGTTGTCGCTTCGGTTAAGGCAAATTCTAATTCGATGCTGTTTGACGGACTGTATTCGTTGATACAAAGCATGTTCATCCTTGGATCGGGTCGTATTGTCCAGCTGCTGTTCCGTAAGGAAAACAGGACATTCCAATTCGGCTACAGTGCCTTCGAACCCTTTTTCATCGCTATCCGCTCGACAGTCATGTTGCTCATGACCTTTAGCATTGCAGCCAGTGCCCTTCATGCGATACTTACCGGTGGCTATGCCATCGATGTAACTATTGCATTCAAGATCAATTTGCTCTCCCTGGTAGTCTGTATCATTGCCTATGTCGGATTGGCCATCCAGGCTAAGCGGCTCAAGTCACCTGTCCTCCGTGTTGAGGCACGCTCCTGGCTTATTGACTCAGCCATAAGCCTTGCCGCAGTGCTTGCCATGGTCCTCATATATTTTGCAAACAAACGAGGATATGCCAAGCTTGCCCTCTACATAGACCCCATAGTAACCATCTTCTTCATCATAGGGCTTGCTCCCATGCTGGTGCGTGAGCTCCTGCAAAGCAGCAGGGAACTTTTGGGGGCAGCACCTGCACCCCCCATCCAGAAGGATCTTGAGCAGATCGCGAAGAGGCATGTGAAGCGAGAAGGCTTTAAAAAATCCAAACTCTTTTCCATCCAACAGGGAAGAGGCCTTTCGGTCACCCTCTACTTCTACTTGAAGGAAGAGCGGACCCTGCGCGAACTTGATGCCCTGAGGACCAAGATATTGTTGGACCTCAGAGCATACTCCTCTTGGATCGAGGCTGATGTGGTCTTCACCCTTGATGCTAGCTGGGTTCCCTTGGCCATGCCCCTGGCAGCAGCTTCAGTCTAGGAACAGCGCTACTCATCATCAGTTTTCTGTTGACCATCTCTATTTGCGGTTTAGCATCGACTGTGGAAAGGTACCTTACCCAAGATATCTGCAATACATGGCACACGGCTTCATTGAACCTCTTTTCCAGGCATGCTATCATTGACAGGCGAATCTTGGTTGGTGGCCATCAGCTTCCAACTGGAGGGGTAATGGAGGGTGAGGCTTGTAACAAAGGAGAGTTGCGGATGGGAATGATGCGGTTTCGTTTTATCATGGTGGTTATTTTCATATTTTGCGCTTGCTTTCCGTTACTGGCAGTCAGTGCGACGTATACTCCCGAATCACCTATATATTTGAAAAAATCACCGGGTATTTTCACCAATACATCCGTCTTTGGCGCCAAGCTGGGCCGTTTGACCATCACATCGAGTGCCCCTATGTATAATCCGACTATCCTGGTAACCGGTGTAAGCAGTGGCTACAATATCGTCATGATCGGCCCTCATCGCTGGAGCACACAAAATCAATGGAATTTTGAGAAAGAGATAAACATGAACTTGCTCACCGTCTCCTATCCCAATGGGCTGGGAGGGTCGGTCTTCATCAGAGCCATCAAAGACAAGCAACCCTTGTTACAGGGCTGGAATGGTGAACAAGTGACAACATCCCCTTTTTATGTGGATATTTATCTGGTCAACATGAATGATTACGGGGGGACCTCCAATACCAATATAGCTGCCAACCTCAATACCAGTGGGGGTTTTTTCAAACTGGACTCCCCGTACACCTTCAAGTACCCATTCAACCCTCATTTTACTGTAGGAATCACCAATACGATAAACCAAGGGCCCTATGTATTTCCTGAATCAGGAACCCCGACCCAAGGAGAGTTCATACCCATCGACGGCGTTGTTGGACAGGGGACAACCCCGGTCATTAATCCCAGCGGCTATACTTCCGGAGATGATGAGGATGATGGGTTCTGGTACGGTGATGGATACCCGCAACCGGTCAACTACCTCTTCTCTCTTTTGCACAACAGTGTCTCCTTTGCCCTTATTGATGCGTACGGCAGCAATAAGAAAGTAATCAACACCGCTACGATGAACGTGCAAAATGGGGCAGCCGGCCAACTGTATTCACGAAATCTCATATTCACGGTTGCCGGCACAGCCAACTCCTTTCAGCTCAAACCTGTCATTGGGGAGGGCTACGGGATAGATTTCGACCTGTATTTTGGAAATGACTTAGTGGATTACGGCATTCCCACCCCTTGGGCCAACCTGGCCCCAGGGATAAATTCGCAAAGCTTGAGTATTGGTGGCATTGACGAGAACCAAGTGAGACAACGCAGTAGTGGAGACTATCAGGCTACGATCATCATAACCATCACCACCAATACCTAGCCGCCTTTACCACCTCATCGTTGTGCTTTGGGAATGTCGCTAGAGGAAACGGCTGTGCAGGCAGTGTTTTCTGCTCCAGCTTCTAGCCTTGTATCGTTATGACGGTTGAAACTCGCAGAAAGTTCCCTGCTACTTGATCGGAAGCCACGACAGGACCCGCTGGATATTCCTGTCCCAGTAAGGCCAGGTATGTGCACCCTCCTCCTCGTGATAGGTTATGCTCAAGGATTCTGAGAAGGTGTCACGAAAACGGATATTGCCCTCATAGAGATAGTCCTCTGTCCCACAGCTCATGAAGAGTTCCGGCCTTGTGGCACCTAGTTTCTCTGCAAGTGCAAACAGGTCGTGTTCGCTGCCTTCTACCCTAGCAAGGTCACCAAAGGTGTTCTCCAGCTCCGTCTCGACAGCTGGATCATCAAGCTGAGATCGTAGCCCTACCAGGTCAACAGCCCCAGAGAGGCTCGCTGCATAGCCGTACTGCTCAGGGCGGGACAGGGCCAGCTTGAAGGCTCCATAGCCTCCCATGGAAAGCCCTGCGACAAAGGTATCCTCCCGCCTTGAGGAGATGTTGAACATCTGCTGCATCAGGGCGGGCAGCTCATCGGCAACATAGGTAAAGTAAGGAAACCCTCGCACTTGGTCTGTATAGAAGGAGCGATGGACCGAAGGCATGACCACCACCAAGGGTAATTGGCTCACATACCGTTCGATGGAGGACATTCGGCTCCAGCTTGTCTCATTCTGCTTAAGGCCGTGCAAAAGATAGAGCACTTTGTAAGGGGGCTTGAAAAGGGGTTTGTTCTCATCAAGAACCCGGTCACAGTTCTGGGGGAAGATGATGGTGACAGAAGAGTCCATCATGAGGGTATCAGAGTATAGGGAAAGGTGTATCAGGGCCATAAGGATCCTCCAACAGGAAGTATAGCCACAAAAGAGGATTTGCTGAACAGTCAATGTGACCAATGTGTGTAGGAATTCTTCTTATAGCCAAAAGAGAGAAAAAGCGACAAGATCCCAGAGAGGGTTGCAAGGAGAAAGAGAGTGTGACAACAAGGTAGCACAGCCCCACCAAATCCTTGTTGGGGCTGTGCATTCCACTTCTCCTTATCCTTTTGAAAGAGATAGGACCTATAGGGACGCTTCACTGGCAGTCCTCCTTGCCCGTATATATCGCTGCCTTTACTCCTGGGGGGGGAGGATCTGCTTGAGGAATGCCATAGTCCTTTCGTTTTCAGGGGAGCTGAACATCTTTTCAGGGGAGGCCTCCTCAAGGATGACCCCCTCATCCATGAATATCACCCGATCGGCAACCTCTTTAGCAAACCACATCTCGTGGGTCACCACCAGCATGGTCATCCCTTCCTTGGCTAGCTGGGTCATAACCGCCAGGACCTCACCGACCAACTCAGGGTCGAGGGCACTGGTAGGCTCATCGAAGAGCATGACCTTGGGTTCCATTGCCAGGGCCCTGGCAATGGCAACACGTTGCTTCTGTCCACCTGAAAGCATTGCAGGATAGACATCTGCCTTGTCGGAGAGCCCTACCCTATCAAGCAGCACTTCAGCCTTCTTGCGTGCCTTGTCCTTGGGCATCTTCTTTACCTGCACCAGACCTTCCATCACATTACCGGCAACAGTCATGTGGGGAAATAGGTTGAAATGCTGAAAGACCATACCCAGTTCCTGGCGGGTCTTGTTCAGTTCCTTCTCGTTGTGCTTGATACGCTTACCACTGATGTAGATCTTACCTTTCTTGGTCTTTTCAAGGAAATTGACACATCTGAGCAACGTACTTTTTCCACTGCCGGAAGCACCGATGATGACCACGACCTCTCCACGCTGTATCTCCAGGTTGATATTCTTAAGCACTTCCAATTCGCCATACCACTTGCATAGCCCTTCAATCCTCACAATAGGAGCATCAGGGTCAGACATATCACGCTTTCGCTTTTTCGGTTTTGGCTCTTTGGTCGCTTTAGCCACACTTGTTGTTTTTTTGCCTATAGCACTCTTTGTTTGATCAATCACGGTCACTCACCTTCAACTTTTCCTCTATGCGGTTCATAACGAACGAGAGCACACTGGTCATTATCAGGTACCAGATACCTACGATGATGAACATCTCCATGTACATAAAGGTCGAGGAGCCCATCTGCCTCCCTTTGAGCATCAGCTCAGGGACTGCGATGGTGGAAGCCAGTGAACTGTCCTTCAGTGCTATGATCAGCTGATTTCCCAACGAGGGGACAGCACGCTTGAAAGCTTGTGGAAGGATAATCCTTCTCATAGCCTTGCCTTGGCTCATCCCGATACTTCTGGCCGCTTCCATCTGTCCGTAGTGGATCGACTGTATCGAACCACGGAAGATCTCTGCAATATATGCACCATTATGGACAGCCAGTGCCAGGACAGCCGAGGGTATGGGATCGATGGTGACAATTGATGTCAGCCCATAATAGACTATGAACAACTGTACCAGCAAAGGGGTTCCCCGAATCAGGAAGATATACGCTCTTGAGAGCGAAAACAGCACTTTGTTTTGGGAAAGCCTGCCCAAGGCCACTATCAGACCGATGACCAGTCCCAGCAAGACCCCGAAAAATGTTATCTGGAGCGTATAGTTTGCGGCTTTTGCAAAAAGGAAGAATTTTTGGGGGATAACTGCAAGGTCCCAAGGAAATATGTCCATACTAGGTATACCTGTCCCTTATTGTACGGTGATGTCTTCACCGTTGAACCACTTGCCACTGATCTCTTTCATGGTCCCATCGGCAAACATCTCTTCAAGGGTAGCATTTACCTGCTCTCGAAGCGTGTCAGCATCCTCATGGAAAGCGATACCCATGGTTTCGGTACGCAAGGTCGATCCTACAAGGGTAAGCTTGTCGCCACCTTTGAGTTGGCTAATGGCATTGAGGCCGACAATCCTGTCGGTTAGCACGCCATCGACACGCCCATTGATCAGCTCCATAAGGGTCTGGTTGTCATCCTCATACAGCTTTACGACAACACCAAGCTTCTTAGCGTCTTGCTCAAAAGTGGTACCGGTCACCAAGGCGATGGAATCGGAACTCTTCAAGTCTGAGGGACCTTTAATGGAGCTGTCCTTGCGTACGATAAGCTGAGGGCCGCTGTAGTAGTAAGGGATCGAGAAGTCTACGCGTTCTTCACGTTCGGCTGTAATGCCCATGCTTCCCAGGATACCATCATAACGTTTGGCCCTGAGACCTTCGACTATGCCATCCCAGGCTGTTGTCTTGTACTCCATCGTCTTTCCCAGACGATCGGCGATCTCTTGTGCCACGTCGACATCAAAGCCGATGACATCGCCCTGGACAGTTATATAGTTAAAGGGGGGATACCCACCTGAGCCTGCAAATGAGATGGTATTGGCATCTTCACTCTGAGCCTGAGCAAACAGGGTAGGAATCGATAAGGCAAGGATAATACCTGCCACTAAAATAATTTTCCTTATGGGTATAAAGGTCTTCATAAAGTTTCTCCTTTGTTGTGAAATACAGATATATTGTAACATTACATATAAATTTTACACAACCCTTCAACACCTTAAGTATTATCTCATAAAGAATTATTAGATTGATAGAATAAATTCAGTAATTTTTCCCTATGGTACATAAATCGTTATATTGTAATAAGTATACTGGATTATACTTAGCTTTCATGGTATAAATTATAACATGGTAAAAAAATTATCAAAACCCTCGATAATCCAGAGTAAAAACAAGAAAACCGGTGTTGTGTACCTCTATCAGAGTCAACATTACTGGGATTCTGGGAAAAAACAGACCCGCCATGTTCGTCGCTGTATTGGAAAATTAGATAGGAAAACACAAGAGCCCATCTACAATCACCGGTATATGGTTGAACAGGGTCTAAAACAGGCAATTGGGAACGAACGGATTGCCCATGTCCAACCCGTAGGGAGGATGCTCCTTCTGGAAAAAGTGTTCATACAGAGCAAGCTCAGATTGCACTTGAACAAGGTGTTCTCAGAAGAGGAGGTGGCACAGATCAAAGCCTTGGTGTTCTATCTGGTTGGAGAGGACAACCAACTCGCGAATGCAGGCCATTGGTTTGAACGGCACTACCAAGGGATGCCGCATTTGGACACTGATGCTATCAAGGACCTGCTCAAGACCTTGAAAAAAAGCAGACAAAATCAGTTTTTTGAAAGGTGGGGAGCAGGAAGCAGCAAAACCGAGTATCATTTGTATGACTTGACCTGTGAGGCTTCATACAAAAGCCATAACCCTTTCCTCTACTATGGACATAACAGGGATAAGGAAGCCCTTGAAAAAAACAATATTGTCATAGTCTGTGACAAAGAGACCAATCGCCCCTGTAATTATACGGTTCTGGGTGGAAATATGCGTGACGTCCCTACCCTGGACATACTTCCCTTTCGTATGGGCCTACCCTCGTTGCAGAACACGACACTGGTGCTCAACAGGATATTCTATTCACGTGATAGGATACGCTTACTCATGGAGGAGGACCAGAGATTTCTCATACGTATTCCTCAACAAAAGAAATGGCTTGCCAAACTCATCGACGAGCACAAAGAGGAGATAATGAGAGGTCCATCCTTCAAGACCAGAGATGGGACAATGCTCAAGGTTAGTACAATCCTGGAAAAAGGAGCTGGCTTTGTGCATATCTACTATGATGCGTCATGGCGAAAGGAACAAAAAAGAAACCTTGCCAATATCCTGTTCGCCTGTACAAGCGAACTGTTGGAAAACAATCTCGTAGATGAGCACCAGCGACTCTATGACAGGTATTTTGAAGTAAAATCCTCAGCTAAAGGGTATCGCAGGGTCTTATACCGTACAGACCCCCAAGAAGCTTTTGAAAAGTCGAATGCCGGATATTGGGCCATATTGACCAACTGCGAAGAGGATCCCCAACAGGCACTGCAGATATATTCGACGAGGAACCAGCTGGAAGCAGAGTGGAATGACATGAAAAATGAGGAGGATTGCAGGCTTCTGGAAGTCCATGACCCGTACATCTTCTCAGGTAGGGCATTCCTCCAGTTCCTTGCGTTTGTCATGACAACCCATATGGACAGGGTCCTCACCGAACACAATATGGGAAGTTACAAAGAAGCGCTCTCTGCCATGGACAGCTATGCAAAGGTACGCTTTGAGAACTTGATGCGTGAGACATACACCATACCAAACGAAAAGCAGAGGGCTATAGCAAAGGCCTTCAAGCTGAAGCTGGGGGAATAGGGTCAGAGCTCTAGGAGATTTTCAAAGGGCGTGCTGGTTTTGGTGATATATAAGCAAAGATCCTAAAGGACGCAAACAACCCATCTGAATACATCCATTGAAAACCAACGCCCCTCACCACGTAACATTTCATGGCGCAGTCCACCATTTGCAAAGGACCTCATAGGGATGCTTGCAACCAGTTGTTTGTAATCATTGCGGCTTTTGTTGGTTATCCTAGTGAAGACGACTATTTTACTGGGGATGGTGGGAAAGCATGAACATGAGCACAAAGAGTTTGCGGACAGTGGCCAAGCTGGGGATAGTTCTCTGCTCGCTTCTTTCCCTGCTTCTCCTGCCTGGCTGTGGAGTGTACAGCAAGGCCCCTCCGGTCAACCCTGAGGAGATCCCCCTCTGGTCAGGTCCCTTGGTACAAGATGAGGATATAGAGAATGTCAGGATTTACATCAAGCCCAACTCCCGCACCATCACGCTGGATATGGAAGACCTAGATGCAGACCTGCGTGTCCTTCTTGCTGAGTATGAGGCCAATGCAGGTGACCGTGGAAAAGAGGATGACGATCCTCTTGAACCATCGTCTGTTGAGGAACTCTCGGTAAATGTTCAGAGTGAAAACTATGTGCTGATCATAGAGAAAACCAAGCACTGAGCAAAAGCATCTGCTATGCCGCAATGAAGAGACCTTGGCCTTCATACTGGCAACTAAGGATTAAGGCTTATGGAGACTAGGGTGTACAAGCCCTCTGATACCTCAATCCAGACAAACGTACCATATCGCATATCCTCTCCGTATCTGAAGGGAACAGCGATGCTCTGCTCGCGCTGGACAGCCTTTCCCAGGGAAAACTTCGTCTGCGGCAGAAGCAGGGAGAGGTCCCGGTCGAAGGTGCGGACAAAGGAGAAGCGGACATCCTCTGCGACATACGTCTCCACCCATTCCATGGTGTAAGGCTCACTGAGGGCCTTTGCCGTATATGCCTCGCTGGAACCTGCCTTGGGTTCGACCAACTGCCCTATCTGTAGGTCTTGGCTCAATAGGGGCACCTCATAGGTAAAGGCGAGCTGAGTGGAAAGTGGTAGTGCAGCAACAGGAGCTGCCACCAGAAAGAGCCATAGGACAAGACACGATCGTGTGGGTGTGTTCATATCTATTTTGTAGATGATGGGCCTTGGTTTGTCAAACATAATCACCCTATCCAAAGAGTATGTCTCTTGTAAAGCAAAATGTCCCTTCTATTGTTTCTTCTTTATATTCATTGGCATGCCTCCAGAAACTTAATCGCATGACCTTCCAGATTGAACACTTCCTTGCAAGCTTGGCTGTGGTCGAAATCGTCCTTCTTCGCGATAAAACAGGGCCAATCTACCCTTGGTAAATACCCAACCGTGTATTACACTTGTTGTAGAGGGATACAATTATGATAGGATTTGTAATCATAGTAGCTATCGGCGCCATAGTATTTGCCTCGATCAATTATTACGGCGTAAGGAAAAAAGATGCAGGGACTGAAGCGATGCAGCAGATCGCATCGGCCATCCAGGAAGGATCGAAAGCCTTTCTCGTACTCGAATACTATATCATCATAAAGGTCGTCATCCTCATAGCCATCCTTCTTGGGCTTGTCGTATC
>CAYMRN010000006.1:0-14645 GCA_964392855.1 uncultured Sphaerochaeta sp. | reverse complement strand
CGCCATGGCATCCGCATCGAGAACATCGTCGCTGTCCGTGAGGACGTAAAGACGGAGTTCGGGCAGTTTTTTAGTTTCGAGGTATTGACCCTCTGTCCGTTTGAACGAAAGTTGCTGTCCAAGGACCTGCTCACAGAGCGTGAGCTCTCATTGGTGAACAATTACCATCGTTGGGTCTACGAAGAACTGAAGGACCTAGTTGATGACGAGGCTCTGCCTTATCTCAAGCAGGCCACCCTCCCTCTCTAATCAAACCACAAGGAGTTACCAGTATGGTAGAAGCATTACGGAAGAATTCGAAGATTGAAAGAAAAGGACCCGTTGTCCTGGTGATCATGGACGGTGTCGGGTTTGGAAAATATACCGAAGGTGATGGCGTTGCCGCTGCAATGACCAAGACCCTCGACAAGCTTTTTAAGAATAACCCTTGGACGAAGTTGCAGGCCCACGGCGTTGCAGTCGGCCTCCCTTCCAATGAAGATATGGGAAACAGTGAGGTAGGGCACAATGCCATGGGTTGTGGCCGTGTATTCGCACAGGGTGCCAAGCTGGTAAACAAATCCATCGATAGCAAGGCGATGTTCGCAGGCGCCACCTGGAAGAAGCTCATCGCCAATGCGAAGACTAAGAAGAGCACCCTGCATTTCATAGGGCTGCTCAGCGATGGAAACGTCCACTCCAACGTGAAGAACCTGCGGGACATGATCCTTCAGGCAAAGGAAGAGGGAGTTGCGAAGGTTCGCATTCACGCCCTTCTCGATGGTCGTGATGTGGGCGAACTCAGCGCCCTGGAGTATTTCGATCCCTTTGAAGAGTTTCTCGCCTCCCTCAATGATGATGACTTTGATGCAAGGATTGCCAGCGGTGGTGGGCGAATGCAGATCACGATGGACCGTTACAATGCCAACTGGGATATGGTCCGAAAGGGGTGGGAGACCCACGTTCTTGGAGAGGGCCGCCAGTTCGAGTCAGCACACAAGGCCATCGAGACGCTGCGCGTGGAGAGTAAGGCTATCGACCAGGACCTCCCTCCTTTTGTCATTGCCCGGGACGGCAAGCCTGTTGGGACCATTGAGGATGGGGACAGTGTCATTCTCTTCAACTTCCGCGGAGACCGTGCCCTTGAGATAACCAAGGCCTTTGAAGCAGAAACTCTTGAAGAGTTTGACCGCAAGCGTTTCCCCAAGGTCGAGTATGCCGGCATGATGGAGTATGATGGAGACCTGAAGGTTCCTGCACAGTACCTGGTGCAACCTCCTGCCATCGACAGGACCATGGCCGAGTACCTCTGTGCCTCCAAGGTGAGGCAGTTCTCCATCAGCGAGACCCAGAAGTTTGGTCACGTGACCTACTTCTTCAACGGAAACAAGAGCGGAAAGTTTGATCCCAAGCTTGAAGAGTATGTGGAGATTCCCTCTGACATCGTCCCCTTTGAAGAGCGCCCTTGGATGAAGTGTGCAGAGATAGCGGACCGTGTCCTCAAGGAGATCGACAGTGGCAAGTGGGATTTCATCAAGTTGAACTTTCCCAATGGAGATATGGTCGGCCATACCGGAAACTTCCAGGCTGTTGTCTGCTCCATGGAGGCTATGGACCTGCAGATCGAGAGAATCCATAAGGCTGTCATGGCTGCAGGGGGGGTAATGGTCATCACCGCTGACCATGGCAACGCTGACGATATGTTCGAGCATGCCAAGGACGGCAGTGTGAAATATAAGGAGAATGGCGATCCCCAGGCAAAGACCGCCCACTCCCTCAACCCTGTTCCGTGCATCATCTGCGACAGCTCCTACAATGGCGAGTACTCCAAGACGCTGAACACTGGCTTGGGCATCAGCAGCATTGCTGCCACGTGCATCAACCTTCTGGGTTTTGAGACTCCCGAGGGGTACGACAAGAGTGTCATAGAGCTCACATGAGCTGTTTCTCTAGGAGTCCGGACCAAGTGAGTGGGATCCTTTAGTTTTAATTCCTGGTTTTATTGTTATCTGCAGCACAACAGGGAGCCGATGCTCCCTGTTGTGCATTTCGGTTTGCCATCCTGTCTGTTTATTTCTTAGTCCCATACCCTTTTCTTCCTTAGACACCCCTTTTTCCTGTGCTATACTGGTAGGGAGGTAGAAGCCATGATTGAAAAAAAGGAATTCGGGCGAACAGGACATATGAGCAGCAGGGTACTATTTGGCGCCGCAGCATTGTGGAGCGTGACGCAAAAAGAAGCCGACGATACCTATGATCTGCTTAAGAGGTATGGGATCAACCATCTTGATACCGCCCATAGCTATGGGGATGCTGAACTGAGGATGGGCCCTTGGATGAAGCGAGACAGGTCCTCCTTCTTCCTTGCAACCAAGACTGATAAACGAACTAAAAAAGAAGCTACGGAAGAGCTTTACCAGTCGCTTGAGAAACTGCAGACCGACCATATAGACCTTTGGCAGTTCCATCTGCTTGTGGATGAACAGGAGTGGGAAGTCGCCATGGGTGAAGGTGGAGCCCTTGAGGCTGCCATAGAGGCAAAAGAGCAGGGCCTGATCAAATTCATTGGGGTTACCGGCCATGGGTTAGCAGCTCCTCGATTGCACTATCGGAGCCTGATGAAGTATGATTTTGATTCTGTGCTCTTTCCCTACAACTACACCATGATGCAGAATTCCCAGTACAGCGCAGATGTAAATCATCTGATGGAGCTTTGCAAGCAGCGAAGTGTTGCGGTCCAGACCATAAAATCCCTTGCCCGAGGTGAGGTTGGAGAGGGTGTAAACCCCTTTGCAACCTGGTATGACCCCCTGACCGACCCTTCTTCCATTGCCCAGGCTGTCGGCTGGGTCTTGAAGAACCCTGAGGTCTTTCTCAACAGCACAGGAGACATCACCTTACTGCCTACCCTGTTACAGAAGGCAAGTGAGAGCTTGCCTCTCCCCTCAGATGAGGAGATGAAGGCCCTGGTTGCTAAAGAGAGGATGCAGGCCCTGTTCCACTAGGACCAGATATGATAGGTCCTGGTGATGAGGATCAAAAGCGTAGTCCCAGCAATAAACAGTGCGAGGCCTATGCTGTTGTAAAGGGTATCCACCCTGATGGTGATCATTGCATTGCCTACTATCATCAGGACAAAGGAGAGGCCGCGACCAATAGTCTGCCTACCTCCCCTCTCTTCATAGATCGCAATGATATAGGTCAGCAGTGCTAAAGCGCTTACCAGAATTGACACGCCCAGAAAGAGGGTGTTGGTTATGGTCGCCACCTTGTAAAGGGAAGCTCCATTGCCAGATATGGGTACCAACATGGCCAGCAGGAGCGAAATGGCCCCCCCAATGAATGAGTACTGGCCAAGCCGAAGAGGGTTCATGGTCTGTTGGAACAGTCCTGAAGCCAGAAACAGGAATGAGGAGAAGAGGAAGGTGAAGTGGTACAGGATATCAACCCAGTAGGGGTCTAGGACCATGATATGGGAGAGTTGGTAGTAGAGGGGAAGGATCTTTATGTTGCCCAGGCATATGATAAGAAACAGTAGGGGTAGGAAGTGTGCCTCTGCCCCTATGTTTGCCCGATAGAACAGACAGAGCAGGGTGGCAACAATTAGGGTTACCCAGAGATGGATCAGTGAAGGGGCCAGGTGTGGCAGGGCTGAGAGCAAAATCCCTTGCCCTTGGGCAAGGAGAAATGAGTGTACAAGCAAAGCTGTGAACAGAAAAGTGATGAGGCCCTGGATACCAAGAAAGACAAAGCGGACGTTCTTGCTCATACCTGTTAGAGGATGTCCCTATACGAGCACTCATGCTTCACTCCCATGACCTGAGAGGTATACGCTGAACCGAAGGCTGCGACATAGGAGTCTATCAGTGTGCCGAATCCATTGAGGATGGGCATCAGGGCAAGGAGGGTCATCTCTGCACCATGGAGGTCAATCTTCAGGAACTGCAGGGCTATGATGGTGATGAAGAACACTTCAAAACCAAGATAGAGCGCACTGGCATAGGAGAACAGGGCACTGGCAAGTGCCACCAAAAGGATGACCTTGTTCGAAGGCATGCTTCCAAGCGCTGCATAGAGCAGGCTCGTTATGCTCAGCGTTGCTATCATTGCCGAGCCGCCCCGGCCTATGAGGGTATAGAGAGGCACTGCCGTTGCGCTGATGCGCTTCTGGCAGCCCAGGTTATGTCTTGTGTGGGATATGGTGATCGGGCTGCTGAAGAAGATGCTTCCGCTGAACAGGGCTGCGATGGCCGGTGCTATCATGCGGTAGAGTATCACGTAGGGGTTGACCCTGAACCGGGTAAGCAAGCCGAACAGGAAGGGGAGGATGATGAGCAAAATCAGCAGTGTTGAAGAGATGAGCAAAAGCAAGAAGCGCCCGGCAACAAACACAGTCCCATCGTTCTGCAGGCGTGTAAACCAGTAGGAAGCGGTGAAGAAGATAAACAAGTGACCGAATCTGCTGTATGCACTGGCTATGCGGAACATGGTCTCGCTCAAGGAGTTCATAGTCACATAGGCTGGTCGGATGATCTCAACATTGGGTTTGAGGAAGAAGCCGAAGACCAGGGCAATGACGATGATGGGAAGCAGGAAGCTTTCAGCCGATGCAAGCGAATAAAAGGGGTTTACCGGAAGCATCGTGCTGAAGAGTGTGGACAAAGACTGGGGAGCAACTGCACCGATGATCGAAGCTTCTGAGCCTGCACTGCTGCTTGCTGGGAAGTTAGTGGGGAATACGCGGAACATGAGGGCCGCACCTGCTACCAACAACAGTGTTGATGTGATGCTCCAGAGGATGGTTGTCCAGCTGAAGGTCATACCCAAGGAGTCTTTTCGCAGGGATGCGATCCCGGAAGAGAATCCAAAAAACACTATGGGGATCAGTATAAACCCACCCAGTTGTACAAACAGGGCGGTTGCGGTGTACATGATCTGCTGGTAGAGACCAGAATCTCCAAACAGGAGCGTTGCAGACAGCCCGAAGGCTGTTGCTGCGAGATAGGTTATCCACGTCTTCATAGTTTCCAAGAGTATCTTATCAGTAGCGTCAAGTCAATCGCACATCTCCTAGGAGAAGGTTCAGCTTGTACCCTGCCTGAGTCTCGGCCTCAGTAAGGGTCCTCACATATTTTGTGGTATCAGAGAAACCTCCCAGGAGCTGGAACGAGAGTGCAGAGAGATAGATGACTTCTTGGATTGCCTCCTTTTTATACCAGGTAATCCCCTGGTAATCATTACAATTGGCGTAGGTTCTCACTGCCTGGTCTGCAAGCAGGGCGGCGAGGACCTTCTGTGGTGAATCGGTAGCAAAGGATTTGACCATGTTCGCGGAGGAGGCCAAGATGGCTGCGCTATGGCACGCTTTTCTGGCACTGTCGCCGCTGAAGCCCGCCTCCTCCAGATCCTTGCTAAAGAACCGGGCGAGCAACAGCTTGTCGCTTGCCACCATAGCATCGGTAACGGTCGACCACTCATGGATGAATGGCTTGAGGAACAATGATGCGGCAATGACGCTCGGCAGCTCATCCAAGATGGCCGCACCCTGGGCAAAATAGGGCTCCTGGGACTCTTTTGCAAAGATAGCAGTAAGTTTTTGGATCTCCTTGAGCATCACCGAGGGCTTGATCTCCCTCGGCATGGAGGGAAGAGCCTTCAGTGCCAGAGGGTGGAGCTTCTCAACCACAACACCCAGGTGGGTGTAGGCTTCAGCAAGGGCTAGGATCAGCTTGCGCTCAACCTTAGCTGTTGCCTTTCCCTGTAAGATGGAAAGGAGCAGCTTCTTGAAGGAGGAGCTGCGCAGGTTCTCCATAGCCTTGAAGACCGGTTGTAACCTTAGGGCTAGGATCTCCTGCTCGATGTTCTCAACTCCCCTGTCGCCAAGGGCGGAATAGAGCATCTCGTAGGTCCCGTCCACATCCTCAACCTCTCTGATGTTCAGCATGATCTTCGACTCATACCCGTTCAGGTGGAAATATCCTCCCTCATCGAATACTTTCAGCGATGGGACCATATGGGTCAGTTTCCCAGGGAATGCCTCATACAGCACATACCTTCGGCCTCCGACGGTGAGGCCCATCGCCTCAGCAAGGGAGACACTCTCTGTACGATTGTCATTGCCCTGCTTCTCAAGTTTGGGTGCGGAGTTCTTTATCCAGCCCTGCACACTTTCATACTGGTTGTTGTAGAGCACCAGTGCCTTCTCATGTTCAGTTCCGTTGATGTAGCAGAAGGCAGACTCATGCACATGGTTGCCGTCAACAAGGTCAAACAGGTGGAAATTGTCCACACCGCTGAAAAGATAGCGCTTCTTCAGGAGGGGGAAGATCCTCCGGTAATGCTCGGCTATCATCCACTGGTTGGGCTTTTCATCCCAGTATGCCCTGCTGTACTCCATGCCGTACTTCTCTTTGTACCCTTCAATCTGACCATGGCCGAACATCGGCAGGCCGGGCATGGTGGCAAGGAGCGTACAGACGCCGAAGTACTTCTCCCTTCCCCAAACTGGGCAACGGCGGTCTCTTCGTCAGGGTTGTTCATGAAGTTGACAAACCGCTTGAGGATCTCGGCATCAAAGCTGATGGTTCCCTTGATGGTATCGCGGTATTTCTGGTTCGCCTGGTCCTTGAGCATGTTCATGAAAGCGCTGTTATAGACGCGGTGCATACCCAATGTGCGCACAAAATACCCCTCCATCATCCAGAAGGCCTCTGCAAGCAGAAGCGTATCGGGCAGTTCTGCACTGATACGGTCAACTACCTCCCTCCAGAACTCCTGGGGGACGAGCTTGTGGAATGTCGCATCATCGAGTCCGCTTTGTGCACGGCCGGCAATATCACCGCCGTGGCCGGGCTTGGGGTACCAAAGGCGCTGGATATGTTTTTTTGCAAGGGTCATCGCAGCATCGAACCTGATGATGGGAAAATTTTTCGCCACATGCTTTATCTGCTGGAAGACCGCTTCCCTCGTTGCTGGGTTGAGGAAATCAAGCTGGGCCGTATCATTCCAAGGCATGGCAGTCCCATCGTTACCGTGGTAGATGTAGGAGGTCTCCCCAGTTTTCAGATCCCTTCTTCTGAAGGTCACCGCGGCATCGGTCTGGTCGTAGTAGTGGTCCTCAATCTTGATCTCAATATCAGGATTCTCCGAAAGATCCTCCCCGTTATAGGTATAGGAGGGGAAGGGTGGGTAGCTTTGCTGTATGAAGTATTCGCTGTGGTTGAAGACCCAGTCGCCATCAAGGCCGGTATGATTGGGCACCATGTCACTGGCGAGGCGCAAGCTGCGGTCAGCACACCTCTGGCGCAGGTTGTCCAAGGCGGGCCAACCCCCGATGGATTGGGCAATCTCATAGTTTTTCAGTGAGTATGCTGAGGCTTCTGCCTCAGGATTTCCACAAAGGTTCTTTATCCTTTTTGAGGCGCTGCTGCGTTCCCATATGCCAATAAGCCAGAGGGCGGTGAACCCCCTTTCATGCAGGTTGTCCAGTTCCTGGTTGGGAATCTGGTCCAACGTGGCGATGGTGTAGCCGTACTCTTTGGAGAGCTGATCAAGCCAGACGAGGGTCGATTTGGCTATCATTACCACATTGGGCATCCAGTTTCGGTCGGCCGTAAATGCAGCGTATTCAGCATCATATGATCTGTAGTCAGGGACATAGGTAGGGACGGTGCCTCCACCGCCATGGCCTGCAAATTGGGGCTTCTCCTCCTCCTGGACGTAGTCAATCGCACGGAGCATCAGTTTCTTCAGCTCAGGGGGCAACAGTTCCCCCCACGCTTCCATGATGTAGTTGATCTGGTCGAGCAGGGAGTCCGGATAGAGTTTTGCTGGCCTGGTAAGGAAAGTGAAGATATCCTCGTCACTGTTTGCCACTAGGGCTGATCCCTTTGTGTACCCACCCAGAAGAGCTGTAAGTGCCTGGGCTCCCTTGGGAAAGGAGAGACCTTCGGGGGCTAGGAAGGGTTTTGAAGCCTTGATCAGGGCAGGGTTGTCCAGCATCACCTGATGGACAAAATACCCCCTAAGGGATTCGTCGTAGAAATAGCCCAGAGGCAGCTGCTGCTCCAGCAGAAGGGGGGAAGGGAACTCCTTCATGTAGAAGGCAAGCACATCGGAGCCAGCATGGTTTTTGTTCAGCAAGCTGGTAAGACGGCTGAAGAAATCAGGCTCGGTATCACTGAGATATCGGGTCAGTACTGTCTGATAGAGCAGATGCAGGACAGCGGTGGCATGAAGCTTGCCTGCAGAAACATATTCGCTTCCCCCTCGTTCCTTTGTTTTTAGGTTATAGAGGTGTGCAAGTTCATTTGCATGGCGGTAGAGGGTTCCCAATTCCATTGTAGAGGGAAACAGTGCAGAAAAAAAATCCATCTCAGTCCTTGTTCGGATTGAAATGCGAAGGTCACGTGTTATCAATTCACGCCTCCCAGAGTGTGGTAGTAATCATCTTCTAAGACAAGGCAAGTATATCATGCAATGCACCTATTGTAACCCCCTTCTTGGGAAAGTGGTGCTATTGGACTAATGTATCTGTTACTGGAAGGCTTGATACCTCCTCTGTGAGCAAGCTTTCAGCACGCTTAAACAGTACAGGGAGCAAAGGTGCCTCCTCCTTGGAAAAGGGGAGCAGCACATAGGAGGCTACACTGCCCTTCTGGGGTCTTCCAATGCCAAAGCGAAGCCGCAAGAAAGCGTCATCGCGAAGATGGCTCTTGATGGATTTGAGTCCGTTGTGACCTCCAAGACCTCCCCCCTTTTGTAACCGGATGGTCCCGAAGGGGAGCTCAAGGTCATCATGGACCACCAGGATCTCCTCGCTCTTGCAACCGAAGAAATCACTGCATGCCCGCACAGCCTTGCCGCTTTCATTCATAAAGGTCTGGGGCTTGAGCAGCTTTTGCTCTCCATTGTTTGCAAACTGTGAGTGGAATTTTTGCGTCCACCTCTGGGAAGGGTAGAGGTGGTCGCTAAAAAGCCAGCCGACATTATGCCGACTTTTTTCATAGATTTTCCCTGGGTTGCCGAGGAAGACAAGAAGTTTTACCATGTCCCTATCATAGGACGAAATCAGAGGAGGGAAAAGATGTATGTACTTGTCTGTTATCTGCCTGAAAGCCATCTGGAATTGGTGAAGAGCGCCCTGTTTGCTGCTGGTGCAGGAACGATGGGGGGATATGACCAGTGTAGCTGGCAAACAAAGGGTATGGGGCAGTTTCGTCCCTCTTTGGCGAGTAATCCCTTTCTGGGGGAGAGGGGGGAACTTGCACAAGTCGAGGAGTGGCGGCTAGAATTGGTTGTCAAGGAAGAGGATGCCCCCTCAGTGATAGAAGCGTTGAAACGCTCCCATCCCTATGAGGTCCCTTCGTATCATCTCATTTCTGTAATGACAGAGGAGGCCTCATGGCAAAGACCGTAGAAGAGATCAATGAAAAGATCAGGCGGGGGAAGGTTGTGGTGGTCACAGCTGAAGAGTTTTCCCACATGGCCACAAAAACCGATCTGGAGAGTCTTGCCGAAAAGGTTGATGTCGTCACCACAGCCACCTTCGGTCCCATGTGCTCCTCCTCAGCTGTGCTCAATTTTGGACACTGGTCCCCAGGCATCAGGATGGAGGAGATCACCCTCAACGGAGTCAGCGCCTATGAAGGCCTTGCTGCCGTGGATACCCTCATCGGGGCGACTGCAGAGTCGAAGTTCGATCCAACCTATGGAGGTGCCAACGTCATTGAGGACCTCATAGGGGGCAAGGATGTGCGTCTGTTTGCCAGGGGAAAGGGAACCGACTGCTATCCGACAAGGGAGATAGACACCTGGATAAGCAAGGGCGACCTTAACGAGTTCTATCTCTTCAACCCCCGCAATGCCTACCAGAACTATGGGGCGGCCACCAACAGTACCAGCAAGATCAAGTACACCTATATGGGGACCCTGCTTCCCCGAAACAGCAACATAACCTACTCCACCAGCGGAGAGCTCAGCCCCTTGCTCAACGACCCCTTCCTACGGACCATAGGCCTTGGGACCAGGATTTTCCTTGGGGGTACCGAAGGGTACGTGGTGTGGAACGGCACCCAGTACAACACGACCCGTGAGAGGAACGAACGGGGCATCCCCATAGGGACTGGGGCGACACTTGCGCTCATAGGCGATGCGAAGGCGATGTCCACTGAGTTCATACGCTCAGCCTACTATGAGAAGTATGGTGTCTCCCTGTTTGTAGGAATAGGGATACCCATCCCTGTCCTGGATATCCAGATGGCAAAGCACCTCTCGATCCGTAACAGCCAGATAGATACAATCGTAAGCGACTATGGGGTTGAGGGACACCCCAGTGTCTGCCGCGTTACCTACGAACAGCTGCAAAGCGGAAAGGTCCTGCTCCCTGGCGGCAAGGAGGCCAAGAGTGCCCCCCTGTCCTCCTTGAGCAAGGCTCGAGAGATTGCAAAACTTTTGCAAGCGTGGATAGAGAAGGGTGAATTCACCCTCACTGAGGCTGTCCATCCCCTGCCAGCGAAGAGTTTTGTCAAACCCTTGGTTCCCAGAGAAGGAGGCTCTCGATGAAAAAGCGCTATGCACTCAGGTTCTCCCCCTCGCTGGTAGAGCAGCCTATTATCAGCAAGCTGGTCAGGACCTATGATGTGGATATCAACATCCTCAACGCCGATGTTGCCTCCGGCAGAGGGGGCAAGCTTGTTGTGGAACTCTCGGGATCTGAAGATGCACTCAAGGAGAGTGTCCTCTGGCTTAACCGGACAGGGGTTGTCGTCTCTGAGATGGTCAAGGAGCTGAACTTCCAAGAACAGCAGTGCATCCACTGCGGAGCCTGTACAGCTGTCTGCTCCCCAAAGGCCCTCTTCATGGATACCTCCTGGAAGCTGGTCTATGATGCCAACCTCTGTGTGCTGTGCACCCTCTGCATCCAGGCCTGTCCCATGCAGCTTTTCTCCCTGTCCCATGAGCGGGAGGCATAGGAGGTGTACCAAGCGCGTACCTACCGCAAGGATATGGTCCTCTTTCGGCTCGCTTCTTTTACCGTAGCGGTGGGTGAGAGCGACCTCTGGATCGCCTACGGCCCCTCCAGTGCTGACAGCAAGGCCCTGGCTGTTGAGGCGACGCGACTGCTCAGGAGGCTTCGCAGTGAGATACTCACCTATCCCGATCCAGAATTCCTGACCTCCTTTGTTCCCCTCAAGCAGAGCCGAGATGGGGCATCTCCCTGTATCCTTGGTATGCTTCGCTCCGCAAGACTCTCCGGTACCGGCCCTATGGCAAGTGTCGCCGGCGCTATTGCACAGGAGGTGGGCTCTCTCTTGAAAAGGAAGTTCTCACTGGATGAGATAGTTGTGGAGAATGGGGGAGACCTCTATATTGATGTCCTTAAACCGCTTCCTGTGACTCTATACGCAGGGAACAACACTCTTTCGGGTAAGATTTCAGTTATAGTGGAACCTAAGCACTGTCCGTTGGGGGTGTGCACATCCTCTGCAAAGGTGGGCCATTCCCATAGCTTTGGCCAAGCTGATGCTGTGATGGTTGCCGCTCGGGATGCCGCCCTTGCCGATGCGTATGCGACAGCATTCTGCAATATGGTGAAGAGCGAAGCGGATGTAGAGAGGGTTTCCCGCCTGATGCATGAAAAGGAGGAGATAGTATCTGCTCTTGTATTACTTGATGAAAAGCTGGCACTCTGTGGCCAGCTGGAGGTACGAGGCAAAGCATGAACCGACAAGAATTCCTACATAAGATTCTCAGTGAACGCATAGTCCTGCTCGATGGGGCGATGGGAACCATGATTCAGGCTGAAGATATTCAGGACGATGATTTTATCCTGGATGGCAAGAGTGTTGTCGGGTGCAACGAGGCCCTCAACCTCACCCGTGGGGATGTGATCTTCGGTATCCACAGCGCCTACCTGGAAGCGGGAGCCGACATCATCGAGACCAACACCTTCTGTGCCAATGCCTTCAATCTGGAGGAGTATGGCCTATCGGACGATGTTGTCGCCATAAACCAGGCGGGGTGTGAGATAGCCCGGGAGGCTGCAGCCGACTTTGAACGTTCCCACGACGGGTACGCTTTTGTGGCAGGGGTCCTGGGCCCTACAAATCGTAGCCTCTCCTTCTCCTCCAATGTCGATGACCCGGCCTACCGTGAGAGTGATTTCGCCTCATTCAAGGCGATGTATGCCCAGCAGGCTGAGGTGCTCCTTGATGGGAGTGTAGACCTCCTGCTCATAGAGACAGCCTTCGATACCCTTGTGGCAAAAAGCGCGATCATGGGGTGCCTCTCTGCCATGCAGACCAAGGCCCGTACGGTCCCCCTGATGGTGAGCGCCACCTTCAGCGACCAGAGCGGGCGTACCCTCAGCGGGCAGACCCTGGAAGCTTTCGTCATCTCACTCTCCCCCTTTCCCCTCTTCAGCCTTGGGCTCAATTGTTCGACAGGACCTCTCGAGATGCTGCCCCTGATAGAGAAGCTCTCGGCTCTGGCCCCTTTTTATATCAGTGCCCACCCCAATGCAGGCTTTCCTGACAAGGAGGGCTTCTATAGCCTGACTCCTTCTGAGATGGCAAGGCAGCTGGAACCGGTGGTTGAGGGAGGAAGGCTGAACATTGTAGGAGGGTGTTGTGGAACTACACCCGCCCATATCAAAGCCCTTGCCAAGATGGTAGAGGGAAAGAGGGTGCACAAGAGAGTTGGGCGAGGACACACCTTCGCCCTTGCCGGCCTGGAGGCTTGTCATCTGAGAGATGATAGGCTGCTGGTCATAGGAGAGCGCACCAACGTCGCCGGTTCCAGGAAGTTTGCCCGCCTTATCAAGGAGGAGAAGTGGGAAGAGGCCCTCTCTGTTGCACGAGAGCAGATAGAGGAGGGGTCTGACGTCATTGACCTCTGTATGGATGCCTCCATGCTCGATGCACAAAAGAGCATGGTCACCTTCCTGAGGCATAGGGGAAGCGACCCCTCTGTCAGCCGAGTCCCGGTCATGGTGGACTCCTCGGACTGGAGTGTGATCGAGGGTGCCCTTCAGGAGATCCAGGGGCGGGGCATCGTAAACTCCATCAGCCTCAAGGAGGGCGAGGAGAAGTTCATCCAGCGAGCAAAGTTCATTGCATCCTATGGCTTTGCCATGGTAGTCATGCTCTTCGATGAAGAGGGGCAGGCTGACACCTATGAGCGAAAGATCGCCATAGCACAACGAAGCTACAACCTTTTGGTGCTTGCAGGGATCAGGGCCGAGGATATCATCTTTGATGCAAACGTCCTTAGCATTGCCACAGGCCTCGATGAGCACGACAGCTATGGTCGTGACTTCCTCGAGGCGGTCTCCTGGATCAAAAAGAACCTTCCCCACGCACATACCATCGGAGGAATCAGCAACCTCTCCTTTGCCTTCAGGGGGAACAATGCCCTGCGTAACAGCATGCACGCCATTTTCCTCGATCTCTCCCTTCTGGATATGGGCATAGTGAATCCTGGGGTAAGCCGCGATGTGTCTCTCATAGATGATCGATCGAAAGACATCATCACTCGTGCCCTGCTTGCAGAAGGGGATGATCTTCCCTCTGTGAGGGGGGAGCTCATCGCCCTTGCCATAGAGACCAGTGCACAAAAGAAGCAGGGCACGGGCAAACAAGAGCAGGGACGCGCAGCTGATGCGTGGAAAGCCCTCCCCCCGCGAGAGCGGCTTGTACAGGCCATTCTCAAGGGGGAGAACAGCTTCCTGGAAGAGGACCTCGCCCTCCTCTCTGAAGAGAACCCTCTCCTGCTTGTCGAGGGCCCTTTGATGGACGGGATGAGACAGGTCGGGGCCCTGTTTGGAAAAGGGCAGCTGTTCCTGCCCCAAGTGGTACGTAGTGCACGAACCATGAAACTGGCTGTTGATATCCTCCAACCCCGTATTGCTTCCCATATCGCTAGCTCAAAAGCCGTTTTAGGCAATCATAAGAAGAAGGTTGCTGTCATAGCGACAGTCAAGGGGGATGTGCATGACATTGGCAAGAACATTGTCAGCCTGATCCTTACCTGCAACAACTTCGAGGTAATAGACCTTGGGGTGATGGTTCCCAAAGAAAAGATCCTTGCCTCGGCTCGGCAACACCGTGCCGATCTTGTCGGGCTGAGCGGGCTCATCACCCCATCGCTTCAGGAGATGGCTTCGGTGATCACCCTGTTCGAGGAGAGTGGGTGCACCATCCCCATCTTTGTGGGAGGGGCGACCACCAGCGAGCTGCACACTGCAGTAAAGCTTTCCCCCCTGTATGGGGGGCCTGTCATCCAGACCCGGGACGCTTCGGCCATGGCCCTGACTGCCCAGTTGGCTGTGGGGGATGACCGGGAGCGCTTTTTCAAGGAGCATGAAGAGAGGACCCTCCGTTTGGAAGAGGGGAGCAAGAGCGAGAAAGAGAGGCCAACCCAGTTTGACTATGCCTCGCTTCTCGCCAAGCAGAAACAGAAGGAGCAGGGCAGTATAGCCCTTGAGTATGGGGTTTTTGTGCTGGAAGATTTCTCCCTCCCTCTCCTCTCTGAGAAGATTAACTGGAAGATGTACTGCTCGTCGTGGAAAGTCCCCTTCAAAAGTGAAGAGGGCGAGAGGCTGGTCACCGAGGCAAAGGAGCTTCTGGCAAGGGATGAGATTAGAACCCTTTTTGAGGGGGGGTGCA
>CAYMRN010000005.1:0-15427 GCA_964392855.1 uncultured Sphaerochaeta sp. | reverse complement strand
CGGTACTCAATATCTCTACCGCTTACATAAGTGCCTCCATCTTGGTTAGTTTTGACCTTATGACGGTGTATTCGATTGCATTCCTCATCCGGGATTGCAAAGCTCCCAAAGAACTACAAGGAGAAGCATAGCCTATGTTGTCATATTTGCCGTCCATCTTGGTGTTCATTCTGTATTTTTCGAGCATACCCATCGCCTATGCCCTGCTTGGGTCCTCTCTCTTCTATTTTGCCGTCATCGATACCAGCTCCCCGGTTGACCTTCTTTTGCAGAAGTTCGTAACCAGCACCCAGTCATTTCCCCTGCTGGCCATCCCCTTCTTCATCATGGCGGGATCCATCATGAACTACGCAGGCATCAGCCAGAAACTCATGCAGTTTGCTGAAGTGCTTACCGGCCATATGGCAGGCGGCCTTGCCCAGGTAAACGTCCTGTTGAGTATGCTCATGGGTGGCGTCTCAGGTTCGGCGAATGCTGATGCTGCAATGCAGAGCAAGATGCTCGTTCCTGAAATGGAGAAACGGGGTTACGACAAAGCTTTCTCCACCGCCATTACCGCAGCCTCCTCAGCTGTCACCCCGGTCATTCCTCCTGGGATAAACCTGATCATCTATGCCCTGATAGCCAGCGCATCGGTGGGAAGGATGTTTGCCGCTGGATATATCCCAGGCTTCCTGATGACCATCTGTCTCATGGTGACTGTTGCCATCATATCCAAAAAACGTGGATACCAGCCAAGCCGTGAGCAAAAAGCTGGGCCTAAGGAGATTTTCAAACAAGGTATTGACTCTATATGGGCCTTGCTGTTCCCCTTCGGTATCATCATGGGCCTGCGCGTCGGAATCTTTACCCCTTCCGAAGCAGGAGCTGTGGCCGTGTTCTACTGCATCTTCGTAGGGAAGTTCATCTATAAGGAACTGGGAAGAGAGCACATCATTCCTGTCCTGAAAGAGACGGTCTTGGCAACCAGCTCTGTCGTACTTATCATTGTCGCAGCCTCTGTCTTTGGCTACTACCTGAACTGGGAACAGATTCCCCAGCACCTGACTGCCCTGCTGTTGAACCTCACCCAGAGCAAGTATGTGATGCTTATGATCATCAACGTCCTCTTTTTGATAATGGGCATGTTCCTCGAGGGAGGAGCTGCCCTGATCATCCTAGCCCCCCTGCTTGTGCCTGTGGTCACCACCCTTGGGGTCGATCCCATCCACTTCGGCCTTATCTGTATCGTCAATATCATGATCGGAGGCATCACCCCACCCTTCGGGTCGATGATGTTCACCTGTTGCACCATCACCGGCTGCGAGTTGCAGGACTTTGTGAGGGAAGCGATTCCTTTCATCATAGCCTTGCTTGTAGCCCTTATCCTGGTAACCTATATCCCTATCATCACCCTCATCCTGCCTAACCTGCTTTATGGGGTAGCGTAATAACAGCAAAGAAGGAGTTCCATCACATGAAAGTATATGCACATAGGGGGTATAGCGGCGCTTACCCTGAGAATACGATGCTGGCATTCAGAAAAGCTGAGGAAGCGGGAAGCGATGGCATCGAGCTTGATGTCCAGCTGACCCGTGATGGAGAGGTTGTCATCATCCATGACGAGACAGTCGACCGTACCACCGACGGCAAAGGTCTCGTATGCGACTTCACCCTTGCTGAGCTGCAGAAGCTCAACGCATCGGTCCTTTTCAAGCACAAAAGTGAGTTTGAGCACATCCCTACCTTTGATGAGTATTGTGCATGGGCAAAGACAACAGATCAGATAACCAACATTGAGCTGAAGTCGAGCATCATCTACTATAAGGGACTAGAAGAGAAGGTCCTGGCGATTATCAAAGCGCATGGGCTGGAGAAGAAGGTTTTCTTCTCCTCCTTCAACCTGCTCTCAATAGCTAATGCCAAGGCCCTCGATGAGGGCATACCCTGTGGGGTCCTTGTGCCGGAAACAGGTCTGGTCAATGCAGGATACTTCTGTGACAAGTTTGGCTTTGAACTGTTCCACCCTAATTTTATCAATGTAACACAGGAGTCTATCGCCGAATGTAAGGAATATGGCATCAGGACAAACGTCTGGACGGTCAACTCCATGGGCCAGCTCGAACAGTGCTTTGCATGGGGATGTGATGGGGTGTTCACCAACTATCCTTCAGTCTGCAAGGAGTGGATCAAGAGCAGAAATCGCTAGCCTAGCTCAAGATGAAGCGTACATAAGCAGCCAGGGGAAGAGACTCTAAATCTCTTCCCCTGGCTTTTCCTCTCTTCTTCACGGAGATGTGCCCAGTTTCATAGACCAGGACTCCTGCACACTCATTTTCATCACTACTACCAATCCCAATCAGTAAAACGCTCGTCGTTGAGTCTCCAGTACTGGCGGGTATAGGCAAGGGCGGGATTCTCCTTGGCATACTCAAAGGCGGAGAGGCCATCATAATCACTGTTCCAGCCATTGGCCCCTGCATCAAGGAGCAGGTCTATCATCAGGGGATTTTCGGCAAAGATAGCTGCGTAGGTAAGAGAGTCCTTGCCATTTTGGTCCTGGGCGGACAAGGAAGAGCCCATATCGATCAGATAGGTAATGACCTCATCATCATTTGCATTCTCCAAGGCGTGCATCAGGGCCGTCCTGCCTTGGGTGTCGCGGGTCCTCAGGTCTGCCCCGGCTTCCAACAGCAAGACAAAGAACTCCAGGGGAAGATGGTTTCTGGCTGCCAGCATGAGGGGGGTGTACCCATCATGGGTCCTGTCTTGCACATCAGAGCCATGGTCGAGGACAAAGGCCAGGCCTTCAGGTGAGGGAAAATACTCCAGATAGTAGAGTAACGGGGTATATCCATCACCGCCTGTACGGTTTATGTCTGCACCCCAGGAAAGCAGCGTTTCAGCCGCTGCTTCATTATCGTAGATGAGGGCATACTCAAGCGCTCCAAGACCGTCTTCATCAACAGCAGACAGGTCTGCACCATCTTGTAGGAGACCCTTGATAATGGATGGTTCTAAATTGGTTTGGGATGCTAGGATCAGGGGAGTTCTCAGACTATCTTCAAAGAGCGTATCCCCACCTTCCAGCAAGGCAGTATAGACCTCATAGTTCGGGTTATCAGAGATTGCATACATCAGAGGCGTCCAGCCGTAGTCATCCTCCTTGTCAGGGTTCTCTCCCTTTTCGATCAAGAATCGAATCATGTCAGGGTTTTCAGAATTTGATGCAGCATAGTGCAACAAGCCAAGCCCCTCATAGTTGAGCGGGTCGTGCACGGCCCCCAAGGATAAAAGCCTTTCTGCAACAGCGATTTCGCTGTTGCTGTTTACCGCATGCAACAAAGGACTCCAAAACTCATCATCAAGGGCGAAAAGATCCTCGCCCTCTTCTACCAGGAGGGTAATGATGTCAGCATTGGGGGTATTGGCCGCGGCGTACATGAGAGGAGTCAGACCATAGAACTCACTTGTGTCATGCAGGGGCTTATAGCCTAGAAGTGTCTTCACAACAGCAGGATTGGGATTGTTACTTACTGCATAAATCAGAGATGTCCAACCAAAGGGGTCCTTTGCATTGAGGGGAAATCCATACTCCAGCAAGGCGTCTATCAACTCTGGGTAGGGTGTATTGGATGATGCATATATCAAAGGACTGGGCTCATCGCTAGGATACTCTGTCGCTTCCAACAGCAGTTTCACCACCTCAAAATTGGGATTATAGCTCAAGGCATACGGCAGGGCTGACCAATCGATGTAGGTGCGCACAAGAGGATCGGCACCAGAGGAAAGGAGGGCTTTCGTCATATCAGCGTTTGGATTGTACCTAGCTGCATGCACCAAAGCGGTCCAACCCATGTAGTCAGTCGCCCCCACATCAGAGCCGAGGCTCACCAGATCGTAGATAAGGGAGCTGTCATTCATTTCGCTTGAGGCGATCATCAAAGGAGTGCGGTCGTCACTATCACGTTCTTCAATGTCAGCTCCTGCTTCAACGAGCAACCTCACTTTCTCTCCCCCTACCCCATAGAGCATGGCGATGTGCAGGGGAGAATAGGAGAAGTCGTCGGTGAGGGTATAGGATGCCCCCCTATCGAGCAGGGCTTCGGTCATGGCGAGGCTGTCATTAAAGCGTAAGGCGAAATACAGGGCAGTCCAGCCAAAATCATCCTTGTCGTCGATGCCCACTCCGGCATCAAGCAGCACTTTGAGGACCTCAGGATTGGAGTTGTCCTTTGCTGCTGCCATAAGAAGGGTCATCCCTCCGTCTCCCTTTTCAAAGGTTTCATAGCCAAGCGAAATGAGTGTGCGAAGCACCTCAGGGTCCCTATTGTTTCTCGCTACTAAAAACAGGGGAGACTCTTTACCTGCCCATGTTCCTCCATACGCTAGCGATGAAGCAATTTGCTCCGAGTTGCCTGAACTGAAAAGCTCCTCTACCCCAGATGCAGTGAGAGCTGACAGCGAGAGTACCAGTACCAGTAGGCCAAACCATACCTTTTTCATACGCATCTCCTAAGGTAAGAAGAGAGATCATCCCAACCCGGCAAGGTGCTGCGTTGGGATGGAGTCGGCTTCATAGGCATGCACAAAGGGCAAAATGAAAAATAACCTCTATGCAAGAGTATATCTTACTAATTTACTGGGTTAACTGTATCATTGAGATTTCACTCCGTCAATATGGGTACATATCGTTCCAATTCAACTTCTTCATTTATAGACACCTCCAGTTTGCTATGATATATTTTTACAAGGAGGGATAAAGTGTCAAAAACCCCATTGTTCATAAGGATTGCCCGTCCAACCTATGGGCGATATCTTCTTAGGTCCAACAATATAAAAACTGAGGGTATGGAGATACTTACGAACATGGGAGAGCCTTTTCTCATCCTAGGCAATCATAGCCAAGTGTACGACCCCTTCTTCGTCTCTGCAGCTGCAAAGGTGCATATCAGGTGGGTAGCAGGGGCATACCTGTTCAAGCTGTATGCCTTGAAGACACTCCTAGGCCGCTGGGTTGGAGGAATTTCCAAGCAGCAGGGGCGTAGTGACCTGCACACCATCAGGAGCATCAGCGAAGCCCTGAAAAAGGGAGATAACGTAGGGCTCTTCCCCGAGGGTACCAGGACATGGGATGGAGAGAGTGTCGGCTTTGATCAGTCAACGGCAAAACTCATCAAGATACTGAAAGTCCCCCTTATCATCGTCAACCTTGAAGGAATCTACGCAACCAAACCCCGCTGGGCTGACAAAAAAAGAGTTGGCTCTCCTGTTATCCGAATACTGCCTCCCCTCTCCAAGGAGGCAATCGCCTCCATGACAAAAACCGAGATCTACACCTACTTGGTCGATACCCTCTCATTTTCCTATCGCAGATGGCAGGAGAAAACCCGCACGCCGTTCAAGGGGAAGGCACAGGCAGAAGGGTTGCAACGAGCCCTGTATCTTTGTCCCGATTGCAACGCTTTCAGCACCCTAAAAACAAAAAAAGATACTATCAGTTGCACCAATTGCGGTATGGCCGCCCGCTTGGATGCTTATGACCAATTCACCACCTTTCAGGGTAACAACCCTTTCAAGGATGTACCAGAGTGGCATGACTGGGAGGAACAACAACTGCTGGTGCATCTGCAGAGAGCTGAGGCTGATACTCCCATATTCCCCCCTGACAGGGGTGTGCTGCTCCAGATAGGGGAAGAGGGCAAGCTACTGACCCTGAGTAAGGACTTCTCCCTCACCATGACCGATGAGGGTATGCAGGTGGTAAGTGCCACCCCTGTCCTGTACTCATTCTTCTCTTTTTCGAACATGCAATCCATGATCATAAATGCCAAGAATACCATAGAATTTTATCATGACGAAAAACTGTATAGGATTAGGATTGAGAAAAACGGATCTGCTCTCAAGTATGTAGAGCTCTACCATATGCAGGCGTTTACGCAAGAGGACAAAAAGGAAATCTTATGAATTGGAACTACATCATACATATTGGGATCATATCAGTGGCTCTGCTCGTTGCAGCTCTTTCGCGTGCACGGATCCGCTTCTTCCAGCGCTTCCTGATCCCGGCATCTATCATTGCAGGGGTAGTGCTGTTGGTGTTCTATAACTTTTTCGCACCAATGCTCGGCTTGAAAAGCGATTTCCTAGGCGAGATAGTCTATCATCTTTTGAACATCTCCTTCATCGCCATGATGCTCCGCGTCATGCCTGAGAATCGCAAAAGGAAGAAAGAGAACCGGGCAATAGCAGCAAACGTGACCGCTGTCATGGCCCAATATGGGCTACAAGCCTTCTTTGGGCTATTGGTGGCGGCACTGCTCATTGCAACGGTGAGCCCCACCCTATCACCAGCTATCGGGTATTCACTTCCCCTTGCCTTTGAATTGGGACCGGGACAGGCCTATTCGATAGGGGTGACCTGGGAGAAGATGGGCTTTGCAGGAGCGTCCTCAGTCGGGCTTACCCTGGCAGCCATAGGGTTCCTCATCGGTAGCTTTGGAGGGGTCATGCTCATCAACCAAGGCATCAAGAGAGGTTGGATCGCCAAGGGGTATCGGGATAAGATCAATCAGAAGAGTATCCGCACAGGTTTCTTCAGTAGGGACACTACGAAAAGACCTATAGGGTCGTATCTCTCCACCGATGGGGAATCACTCGATTCACTTACGTACCATATAGCACTGGTGATGGCCACATACCTCATAAGCTGGGCATTCCTTACCGGCCTTACGAGGGTATTGGACCTCATTGGCCCCATGGGATCTGACCTTGCAGAGAGCCTTTGGGGCATCAACTTCATATTCAGTTCATTTTGCGCCCTAGGGGTCAAGATGCTCATGCGACTCTTCAAAGTGGAGTCTACCATCGACACGGCAACCTGTAACCGTATCAGCGGCTTGTCAGTCGACCTGACGGTAGCCGCTTCCCTCGGGGCAATCTCACTAGTCGTAGTGCAAGGCTACTGGGTGCCGATCTTGGCCCTGGTCATCACAGGAAGCCTGCTGACGCTGGTGGTGCTGCCCTGGTACTGCTCACGCATCTATGATGATCACCAGTTCTACAGGATGCTTGTCATCTATGGGACAGCAACAGGGACCCTTCCCACAGGTCTTGCCCTGCTGAGGGTAGTGGACAAGGAGTTTGAAACCCCTGTAGCCACTGATTACATGTACGCATTGGGTATTGTTTTCATCCTGGCTATCCCCTTCATCATGAGCGTAAACCTACCCGCTTTCAGCATCACCAACAATAATCCCGCCCTTTTCTGGGCAGCTGTCGGCATATCAGCCTTCTATTTGCTGGCATCCTTTGTTTCCTATCTGATCATTGCAAAGAAGCGTGCCTTCGCTCAAGCGGGAAATTTGTTCTATAGTGAGGATAGCCCTGAACAATGACAAAACATCAACTCTGGTCTTCCCACACGTGAAAAGGGAGGGTACACTTGCATAAGCATTTACCCACAAGGATCATATTCCAACCATGAATAAACGGCCAATTTTTCTCTGGATATCACTCATACTGCTCATCTCTTCCTTCCTGTACAGTACCCCATACTCCCCTAAAACTATCAACATACACTCCCCGCTGTATGAGGAGACGGATATCCTTTACCGCCTGCATGGCTTGGCCCTCCCCTCGGGTGCAAGACCCTGGAGCACTGAAGAAGCTGCCTTGATCCTCTCGGTCATTCCTGATGGAGGAAAATCACAAGCCTTGAAAGAGCAAGCCCTCTCTCGCCTAGAAACCACCCTACCCAAACAAGACAGCAACGGCCTCTCCCACCGATTCTCCACCACAGTAGCTTTGGAAGCCTATACCCATACAAACACCACCCAATTCGTCGTTCCTCAAGACTGGTCCTACAACATGGACAGGCGCCTACCCCTCTTTGATTTCAGAATGGAACTGCAGTGGAGCAATTCCTTCTACTTTGCCACCAGTGTGGAACTGGGTGCTTCTGCTGTTACAGGGCAAGACAAAGAAAACGTTATTGTAGGGAAAAAAGAAGATGATACAACTTATGGAGTTTACGAAGATACTGGAATAGGGGCTATCATACCATCTGCTGACGAACTTCCTTCCGGAACGAGTATAACATCTCAAAGGATAGCAAAGCTCTTCCAGAAAGCATTCAACACCAACCTCATAACCTTCGACAAGAGATTTCAGGATCTCTGGCCTCAAGACTCCCAGGTTACCCTGGGCGGGTCGTGGTGGAACCTCTCCTTGGGAAGGGGTCCTGTAAGCTGGGGGGTCGGACAAAGCGGCAACCTTATCATAGGCTCTCATATCAACTCTCACAATAATCTGAACATCAACTTCTTCAGCGAAGAGTTCAAGCTACAATTCCTCTATCTCTTCTTGCCCAATCCCTTACAAAGGGCTGAAGAAAGGATCTTCATGGGCCATCGCCTGGAGACCCAACCACTTCCTTGGCTAAGAATTGCTATCACAGAAAATGTGATGTTCAGTGGAGAGAACTTCCACCTAGGATATATTGATCCTACATACATCTATCACAACATCTATAACTCAACAAATTTCAACGCGCTAGCCAGTGCAGAACTCCACCTGGCCATAGCTGCCGGATTATCGCTTCATACCGAGTTTGCACTTGACCAGTATCAATTCGCCAATGAAGCTGGCAAAGAAGCCAATGCAATGGGACTGCTTGTTGGAATGACACACTCTGTACCAGTAAAAAAAGGATTTCTCTCCACTACCCTTGAAGTTGTAGGGACAGACCCCTCCCTCTACCGAAGGGACAAGGTCGACTTCCTTGTGGTCCGAGGTTTGTTCAGCAATGGTGAGCCATTGATATTCGACTACCTTGGCTACCAATGGGGGTCAGATAGCATTGCCCTGTCAGCTGAGATGGTCTACCTGATCCCTGGAAAGGCTCGCTATGCGCTACAGGGTCTTATTCATCGTCAGGGAAGAGTTTCTATTTTCGGACCTCATTATAAAGAAACAGACGGTAGCTATACAAATGGAGGAAACTCCAACATCCCAGGACCTCCCTTATCAGGTGATACCCTCAAGGATCAGATCATCATCACCTTGGCAGGCTCCTGGTGGCTACCAAAGCAGCCTATACGACTTTTTGGTGAGCTCACCTGGATGGGAAAGCGAACCTACACAAAGAGTACGAAGACATCGACTGACCAGAGGGGAGACCTCCAGCTTATAGCAGGGGCGGTCTACACCTTCTGATAGGTTTCTTTCTCTCTTTGCTTGCTCTGGTGGTCTGTTTTCCTATGGGATAGGGCCTATACGGTATGCACTTTCGTTACTCCATACCTCAAATCCCTCTGGCAGGAGACGATACTGTACAACAACAGATGCCGTACAGGCAAAGGTATCAGGGACAACTGCTGTCAGCTCTCAATGAGGATTGAAGCTACGGTATGCAGTTCATCACGCAAGTCCTGTATACGCTTGGTATCCATCTGACCATCTTCGGTGAGAAGAGCAAGCATAGCCTTAGGAATAGAAAGGGCGCTCTCTTGCGTCCGCTTTCCTTTTTCTGTAAGGGTGACGGATACACTGCGTTCATCACGCTTGTTGCGTGCCCTTGTCACAAACCCGGCACTCTCAAGTTTCTTCAGCACAGGAGAAAGGGTACCCGAGTCAAGGTAGAGTTTCTGCCCCAACTCCTTTACCGTCTGGTCATCCTCTTCCCAAAGGGCAAGCAGTACGATGTAGGAGGTATAGGTAAGGCCAAAGGGTTCAAGCAGAGCTTTATATTTCTGTATCATCTCTTTCGAGCAGACATACAAGGCAAAACAGAGTTGGTTTTCCAGTCTTTGTATTGGATTCATGGTCATCTCCCTACATGATATACTATCCTATTGTGTTGGAAAGCCAGGCAAAAGGCAAGGATAGGCGAATCAAGCAAATTCGGCCGATTAGTAAACTGTATCCTCCAAAAAGCTGACGTGCCTTGACTTACGTTAGATATTTGTTTATGAAATCAGAATTTAGCCCTATTTTTCCTTGCCCTTTTGATACTAAAGGAAGTATCATCGCCAAAGGATACAAGGATAATGGACAAGAAAACGATTACACAAGCAAGACCCTACATACTATTGGCACCAGCTGTCATATTGGCGTTTCTGTTCGCCTACAGGCCTTTCTTCCGTACCATTGCAAACTCCCTTCATACCATCTCCATTACGGGAAAGCCTCTTTCGTTCGTAGGCTTGGACAACTATGCCAGGCTCTTTTCCAGTGCCTCCTTTCAGGACAGCCTCTCCAATACCCTGCGCTTCACCCTCTACTTTGTCCCTACCAATCTGATCATCTGCCTTGGAGCTGCTATGCTTGCCAACCGTAAGGGCAAGTTGGCATCGCTGAACCAGATTTTCCTGTTCCTGCCCATGGCTGTTGCGATGAGCAGTTCCATGATGCTGTTCAAGATGATGTTCAATCCATCCATAGGCATCATAAACTCCCTCTTGGGCGTAGATGTCCAATGGTTCAACGACCCCAAGGCAGCGATGCTCCTGTTGGTCATAGCAGGAGTCTGGTTGGATATTGGGTTTGATTTCCTATTGTTGCTATCAGCACTGCGTAATGTACCGACCAGCCTCCTTGAAGTCGCACGCATCGAAGGAGCCAGCCCTTGGCAGCTCTTCACCTCGTTGCAGTTGCCCCTCATAGCCCCCACCCTCCTGTTTGTCCTCATAACCAGCATCAAGGATGCGATGCTCATCAGCGCCCCTGTCCTCCTGCTTACAGAAGGAGGTCCTTTCCGATCGACCCAGACCTTGGTCTACCAGATGTATCTGGAAGGGTTCAAAAGCGGAAACTATGCCCTGGGGTCTGCTATAGCGACAGTAGTCTTCTCGCTCACTTTTGTGATCATGCTCTTGTTGTTGCGCTTCGAGCAAAGGAGGGTATATTACCAGTGAAAAAGCTAGTACCCTTTTTGGCAACCATCCTCTCCTTGGTAGTGGTCTTCCCGATCTTCTACTCCATCAACGCATCCTTTTTCTCCTTTTCAGACTTTACCGCCCTTCCAGCCAGGCTGTTTCCCCTCCAACCGACCCTCACCAACTATATCCGTGCCTTCGCCGGGACGAATCTTGCACGCTTTCTTCTCAACTCTGTGATAACAGCAACCTTGGGAACCCTAATACGGATGACCATCAGCATAGTCTCTGCCTATGTCTTCGCCTTCTATACCTTCAGGGCAAAGAATCTTCTGTTCGTCATCCTCATCGCTACCATGTTGCTTCCCAGTGATGCCCTGCTTATTGAGAACTACATCACGATACGGACCCTTGGGCTCACCGATACCTATCTGGGTATCATCAGCACCTCTTTGCTAGCTCCAGTGCATCTGTTTCTCCTGCGCCAGTACTTCAGGATGGTTAGCCGCGAGTATCGTGAGGCAGCTATCATCGAAGGGTGTTCTGATGCCCGATTCCTCACTACCTTGTTGATCCCCATCAGCAAGAGCGTGGTCATCACGCTCACCCTCCAATCCTTCATCAGCATATTCAACGACTACCTCTGGCCCCTCTTGGTAACCAACAATGTTTCCATGAGGACAGTGCAGGTAGGCATTACCATGCTCGGATTCTCGGAAAACTTGGATTATGGGCCGCAGTTTGCAGCAATAACCACTCTGATGACCCCGATTCTTATAGCCTTCATACTCATGAACAAAAATATCAAAGAGAGCGTGAGTACACGCTTCATAGGACGGTAATTATGAAAAAACTAGCTATACTGGCCTGCCTTCTGGCAGCACTTTTCTCCTCTTCCCTCTTTGCCCAGGGACAGAAGGGTACTCCTTCCCAAGAAGAGGTAACGACCATTACATGGTGGCATTACAGCAGCGGCCTTGCAGGCTCTGCTGCCGAGGCCATGGTAGAGGAGTTCAACAACACCATAGGGAAGGAAGATAATATTCATGTCCAAGCTGTCTACCAGGGAAAGGCCAGCGATGTCCTGACTAAGCTCAAGGCAATTTCCCAAAGTGGAAATACAAACGGGCTTCCTGACCTGGTCCAGCTCGATGGCTCTGGGGTGTTGGACATAAGGGACACCCCCTACCTCATCAGCATGGAGAAGCTGGCCAAACAAGACAACTTCGATCTAGAGGAGATCCTCGACAGCGCAAGGCTCTCGGTCACCTATAGGGATGAGATGATCGCAATGCCCTTCAACAGCTCAACCATCATGCTGTACTACAACAAGAGTGCCTTTGATGAGGTGGGAATCACCTCGGCCCCCAGGACCCTTGATGAACTTGCCCAAGCAGCAAGCAAACTGAAAAAGGTTGACCCTAAGGGCAGGGTTCTGCGCTATGGCTTTGCCAATGTGCCCACCACCTATGAACTTATCGTCTGGCTTGGTCACCAGAGGGGGGTGAGCTACCTCACGGACAAGGAAAATGGACATACCGGAATTCCTACCAGGGTGCTGTTCCATGAAAACGGGACTATGGTGAACTTCCTCACCAAATGGAAACAACTCTATGCCACAGGGTCATTGGAAAACCTCACCAGTGATGTCAACGGGGCCTTTGCAAGTGGAAAAGTTGCCATGATGGTTGGCTCGACGAGCAATCTCAGCACGGTCATCCGCATGATAGGCGACCGCTTTGAGCTGGGCGTTGCCCCCTTCCCTATGGTCGATGAAAACGCCACTGGAGGGGTCAATGTCGGAGGGGGTGCGCTCTATGCCCTGGACAATGGAAACGACAATGCAAATGAGACTTGGCAGTTTGTTAAATTCGCCATCTCCAAGGAACAGCAGTTGGCATGGCATATCGCGACAGGATACTTTCCTGTCAATGAAGGGACCTATGCCATGGAAGAGTTCCAAGCTCATCTTGAGGAAAATCCCCTCTATGGGGTTGCCATCAGGCAGCTGAAAGAGAGCGATCCCAAACTGCAGGGTGTATGGATACCTAGCGCCTACCAAATCTACTACGCATTCCAGACAGGGATTCTCAAGATGCTGATGGAGGACAAAAGTCCTGAAGAGACCAGCAAGAGCCTTGAGAAGGAGATAAACACCTATCTTGAGGACTATGTAAGGATGACACAACAGTGAGAATAGCAACCAGCACCAACCTCATCAGCTACAACAGGGACGCAACCAAGACAGAGATGATCCATCTGCTTCCCCTCTATGCAAAAGAGGGGATGCAGGTACTCGACTTGAACTTCTGTGAGATGCTGAACCCTGAAAGCACCCTACGAACTGCTGGCTATCAGGTCTATATACAACGCCTTTCGGAATTGAAGAGGAAGCATGCCCTGGTCTTTAACCAGGCCCATGCTCCCTATGTCGATGATCGAAAGGCTCTTTCTAAAGAGAGGGGGGAGGCCTTTGACCTCCTGCTTACCCGATCTGTCAATTTTTGTAAGGAGCTTGGCATACCCATCCTTGTGGTCCATCCCATCAAGGGAACAATTGAGGAGAATATTGTGTATTACAGGCCCTTTGTAGAGATGGGCCAAGTGAGCCTCGCCTTTGAGAATCTCAATGAAGATGATGAGATGACAGAGATCAGCCAGCTCTGTACCCTTGTGGATGCCTTTGACAGCAGGCAGGTGGGTATCTGTTATGACTTTGGGCATGCCCATATGCGAGGCCATGATATCAAGAAGGATATCCTGACCATGGGAGATAGACTGATAGCTACGCATGTGGCGGACAACCATGGCCAGCGTGATGAACACCTGCTCCCCTTCTTTGGCACCATCGATTGGAAGCGAGCCATGCAAGCCTTGAAAAAGATCAGGTACGAAGGGGACCTTACCTATGAGTGCATGTTCTTCAACCAACACCTTCCCCTGGAGCTGAAGATATCAGCCATCAGGCAGGCAAAGCTTTTTGGGGAGTACCTGCTTACTCTCTGAACCGGCAATGGTCGTGGAAGGTACAATCAAGGCATCCACGCCCGGGGCACTCTTGGAAGTCGATATTGCTCTCCAGCTGTCTGATATGCCAGGAGAGGTCCTTTACCCGCTTCTCCATTAGGGAGAGCTTGTCCATAGTTTCGCTGAGCTTGGTGCGATATTTTCGCAACAGGGCTTTACGGCGCTTCTCCCCTGTGACATCATCGACGCCCATTCGGATGATGGTGCCAATCTCCTGAAGGGAGAAATCAAGTTCCTTCAGTTCAGTGATTCGCTTCACATAGACAACGTCTGCATCACTGTAGAGACGCTGTCCCCCATCTGTGCGGCTTTGGGTCTTGAGGAGACCCAGGGATTCGTAGTAACGGATGGTTCGTACCGTTACCTTGCATTTCTTCGCTAACTCACCAATCCTGTACTGATCCATACTAAAGTATGTATCACAGCAAAGCCCTCTGCTCAAGCCGGACAGGGGCTGGAGGGCGGCAAAACCTGGATTTTTGCAGTTCATAAGGAAATACCGGCAAACAGGATCGATTCTCCAGTCCTAAAAAGTCCCGACAGTATGAAATATTTTTCCTATGGGGCAAGGGGATCAACACTTCACACCACATAAGGGGTATGATATCCTGCAAAAAAGAGAGGCAGATGCAAAACCATAAAACAAGCAGCAATAAACTCTCCTATATATACAAAAAGAAGCCTTGGAATGCGTTGCCTACCATGCATAACACCTGTTTTTCAAGCTGCCCATCTCTTTCGGTAAAAGGCGGTTAAAATGACAATCATATTTGAAGCTACATTGGAAAAGATAGGGCCCTTCACAATACTACGGATACCTGCGGATTCTAGTAAAAAACTCACTTCACGAGGTATTGTCATGGTACATGGTACCATTAATGCGGTTGACTTCAAAAAACCTCTGGAGCCAGATGGTAAGGGCAGCCATTGGATAGAGATACATCCGTCGCTCAGCAAGGAGCTTGGGGTGGGCATTGGTGAAACCGTATCGGTACGTATGGAACAGACTGACCAATGGGTTGAACCGGACGTCCCAGCAGACATTATGGATGCTATCACAAGGAAAGGGGTATCTGACCAATGGGATTCGCTCACCGCAAGGTCGAGATGGGAGTGGATCCGATGGATACGTGCCACTAAAAATGAGGAAACCCGTAAGAAAAGGATCGGAGTGGCATGCTCAAAATTACAAAATGGAGACAAAAACCCCTGTTGCTTTAACGCTTCCCTTTGTACAGTGACCGATGTTTCGAAGTCTGGAGTGCTGTTGGGTTCATGACCCCTCAAGAGGGGAAAGAGCTGAAAACAACATCCCTGAGATCAGAATTCTCATGCAAGCAGCAGTGGTGTACTGCTCTCGATCCTTTAGTCATATATTTGACCTGTCTTGCTATCAAGGCGATTGAGAAGAAAAGTCGCCCGCATTTCGCATATCATCCCAGGTATATATTTGCTCCCCTTATGCTGGTAACATTGAAGAAAATGTACGCAATGCCCGGCGCTACAGCCGCTTTGCTGTGGAGAAAGGATATCTTCCTATAACC
>CAYMRN010000004.1:0-15798 GCA_964392855.1 uncultured Sphaerochaeta sp. | reverse complement strand
AATTTGCCTCAACGCTCTCCAAGGCAAAGGGAGGAGCCTCAGCAAGGGTCCGCCTGATGACCGCATGCTCGGCTAATAGCAGAGCCGGGTCCTTCTCAAGGACCCTATCCGCTTCAGCTCTCGCCAGCTCAATGAGTGGGAGGTCTTCAGTAAGGGAGGCATAGTGAAGACGGAGGAACCCGGACTGCCTTGTCCCTGTCATCTCACCAGGGCCACGTATCAGCAGGTCCTTCTCAGCTATGTAGAAGCCGTCTGTGGACTCCTTCATGACCGTAAGGCGCTGTTTAGCCTCCTCGGTCAGTTGGTTGCCAAAGACCAGGAAGCAGTAGGACGCAAGATTGCTCCTGCCTACTCGTCCGCGCAACTGGTGCAAAGCCGAAAGGCCGAACCTGTCGGCATGCTCGATGACCATACACGTGGCATTGGGTATGTCGATGCCCACCTCAACTACGCTGGTGGAGACCAGGTAGGAGAGTTCTCCCCTCTGGTACCGCTTGAGGATGGACATCTTCTGTTCATCATCAAGCTTGCTATGGATAAGCTCAGAAGAGACGCCAGGGTACTCAGTCTTGAGGAATTCATACATGTTCGTCACATCGCGCAGGTCGCTCTCCCCACTGTCATCAATGCGGGGATAGACAAAATATGCCTGGTGACCTCGGGCAAACTCCACTGCGACGGCCTTATACATCCGTTTGCGACTATGTTCATTGACCAGAAGGGTGACGACAGGCTTCCTTCCAGGGGGCATGGTCTTGATAGTCGATACGTTCAGGTTGCCGAACACCGTAAGGGAAAGGGTACGGGGAATGGGGGTGGCGGTCATCAGCAGGAGGTCGGGTACCTCTGCCTTCTCCATAAGGGCGAGACGCTGCTCCACCCCGAAGCGGTGCTGCTCGTCTATGATCACATACCGGAGGCGCTTGAAGACGACCTCTTTGGAGAAGAGTGCGTGGGTGCCCACTACAATATCGACCTCACCATCTGCGATGGCCTGCAACAGGAGCTTGCGCTCCTTGCTCTTCACCGACCCGGTAAGAAAGGCCATCCTGACACCTAGGGGTTCGAGCAGCTTTGCCCCCGACTCCGCATGCTGGCGGGCAAGCAGTTCCGTGGGGGCCATGAAGGCGACCTGGGCATTTTCTGAAAGGACATGGAGGGCTGTGATCCAGGCGACCAGGGTCTTGCCGCTTCCCACATCGCCTTGCAGCAACCTGTTCATGGGGACACCGCTGGCAAGGTCCTTGCGGATCTCATGCAACACCGTTATCTGGTCTCCTGTCAGGGCAAAGGGAAGACTCTCAATGAGTGCAAGTTCTATCTTGGTAGGGTTGGCTGACCGTTGGGGGGCCTGTCCCTCCTCCTGCAAGCCCTTTCTCCTTCGGGCGATCAGCTGCAGGTAGAACAGCTCATCCAGGGCCAAGGTCTTCCGTGCCTGCTCATGCTCCTTGAGGGAGGGGGGGAAGTGCCATACCCTGATCGCCTCATCCATAGGCATCAGCATATGCTCTGTGCGCAAGAGGTGGGGCAGCTCCTCTTCAAACAGCTCCACCGAATCGAGCACTTTCTGGACATTTGCCCTGATAAGTCTCTGGGTCAGGGCACCCCGCAGGGGGTAGATGGGCAGGATGCGTCCAAAGGAGGGTGGGAAGCCCCCATCATCTGTTGCCGGATGCAGTTCGAACTGGGAGCTCTGCAGCTCCCCCCTGTTGGAGGAGACTTGTGCATAGATGTAGTAGATGTTGCCGACCCTGATGCTCTTTTCCAGGAAGTTTCTGCCGAAGCAGAGCAAGGAGAGTCTGCCATCGCCTTGGCCAGAGACATCCCGCAACAGGATTTTCAAGGTACGCTTCTTGGCACTTCTTTGGCCGAAGTAGGAGTGGGCAAGCACCTCAACGAGGGTGTTTGCCATCTCGCCATCCTGTATGCCACCCAGAGGGCGGACACGGCTGCGGTCCTCCCACGCCCTGGGGGAGAAGAGCAGGAGGTCAGAGTAGGTGGTGATCCCCAGCTCCCCATACGCCTTATACGAGGCCGGACCTACTCCTCCTAGGGTTTTGATGCTTGTGGAAAGTGCCCTAAGGTAAGCCATGCTCAGAAGGAGAGTTTTGCGAAGAGCGTCACCAGAAACTGGATCAGCACAGAGGAGGCAAGATAGACCACAATAAAGAAGATGAGGCTGGTCAGCACCAGCTGTCGGTCATTGATGGGCTTGTCCTTGTAGATAAGCCTTTGGACCCAGTTGAGGACCCCTCCGATGAGTGAGTCGATCATCTTGATGTAGACCAGGGTGTTGGGCCCGCGTTTGTAGCAGAAGAAGAGGCGAACTCCCAGCATAGCCATGACAAGCCAGAGAATCGGGCTGATCAAAAAGGACCAGAGGGTACTGAGCAACAGGGCCAGGACCATGCCTACGGTAATCTTTCCGAAGGAACCAAAAAGCCTGAGTATGCTCTGCAATACGGAGAGGACAGCCAGTGCTATGAGCGGGGTGAGGTCGACATGGCTTCGCCTGAGGGCTCCGATGCCCTTGAACAAATTGAGGTACGGGTCGACTATCTTTCCCAGATAATGGGAAAGGGGGTTTTCGACCCTCTGCCCCGGCAGGCGAATCCACGTAAGGAGAATTCGCACCCAGATCAAAAGGGAGTAGAGTGAGACGAGGGCTGCCAGAAAAGAGGCGATGCTCATAAGCCACGGTGGAGCGCTGCTAAAGGAGATGAGCCCTCTATTGTAATAGGTGTTGTCCATGATAATCCTCCGCTACTAAGATACCCAACATTTGGGCGTTAGTCGAACCATATATCCAGAACTGCCGGGTTTTTTCGAACTTCTTCGGCAAACTCATCACAGTAGCGCACTTTGAACTCCCGCCCGCAGGCGATGATGTCCTTGTCCGCGCTCTCACCCTCAGCGATGATCAGCTCCACAGTGCAGCTTCCCTCCCACGTGAGGCAGGAGTCGCGTAGGGCAGTCATCTGCTCAGGCTTGCAAAAGGACTTTTCCAGTTCTATATGACATTTTGTCACAGCCGTAGGGGAGAGGTCCTCAGGATTGGTGAAAATGGATTCGATCAGGAAGGAGACCTTGCCCTCTCCGCGCGAGTTGTCGAAGGTACCGGTGAAGCCATAGATGCCATCGACATGCAGGATCTCCTTGAACTGCTCGAACGTCTTGGGAAAGAGCGTCGCATCAAAGGTGGAGTTCAAATCGGAAAGCTGAAGGAATGCCATCACGTCACCTCTTTTGGTGGTATAGGGACGTATGTTGGTCACCATGGCGATGACATTGGTCATCCTGCCAAAGGGCAGGGAATCCTGTCGTGCCGTATTTACTGTCACCCTCTCTGCAATTGCCGTCTTGTAGACATCCATCGGGTGGCCGGAGATGTAGAAGCCCAGCAGGGCTTTCTCGGTCTCCAGCTTCTCGTTGATCGCCCAGTCTTCGACCTCTGTCATGGTGAACGTGTCCATCTGTGCCTCGATCTCCTCATCAAACAGGGATATCTGGCCAAATGCACGCTCCTCCCTCCGCTTCTGCACATAGGTGACAGCCTCTGCGACATGGGAGAGCAGCGTAGGTCGGTTCACCCCCATGGTATCGAAGGCCCCTGCCTTGATAAGAGATTCAAGAAGCTTGGAATTGCTTGAACGGGAGTCTATTCGGGTCAGGAAATCCAGAAAGTCCTTGTAAGGGCCATTCTTCTCTCGCTCTGCAACAAAGAGCTCCACCACCCCTTCACCCACATTCTTGATGCCTGCCAAGCCATAGACGATCTTGTCCCCCACTACAGAGAAATGCTTGTCTGAATAGTTGATGGATGGGGGCATGATATCAAGGCCCTGGTCCTTTGCAACCTGCAGGTAGTCGGCAAACTTGTCAGGGTTGTTCATCTCGTTGGTAAGGTTTGCAGCCCAGAACTCAGCAGGGTAGTTTGCCTTGAGGAAAGCTGTCTGGTAGGCAACGACAGAGTATGCCACCGCGTGGGACTTGTTGAACCCATACCCAGCAAAGGGCTCGAGCATCTCAAAGATTTCGATGGCGTGCTTCTCACTCCTTCCCAAAGCCTTTGCCCCTGCTACAAACTTTATCTTCTCCTCGGCTAGGTCTGCGACCTTTTTCTTGCCCATGATGCGCCTCAGGATATCGGCGTTGCCCAGCGAGTAGCCGGCAATGATCTGGGCCACCTTCATGACCTGTTCCTGGTAGACGATGACACCGTAGGTAGTTTTAAGCACCTCTTCCAGCTCAGGGTCTGCATACGTAATGGGCTGCCTTCCCCGCTTGCACGCGATGTACTGGGGAATATAGGCCATGGGACCCGGCCGATAGAGGGCATTGAGGGCCACCAGGTCCTCTATGTCCGAGGGCTGGGCCTCCCTGAGGATATTCTGCATGCCCGCACTCTCAAACTGGAAGACAGCAGAGCTTTCCCCCCTCGACAACATGGCAAAGGTCTTGGGATCCTTCTCGTCTATGTCTGCGACACTAAAGGAGGGGTCTTTTTTCTTGATCAGAGCCTCGGTGTGCTTTATCAGGGTCAGGGTCTTCAGTCCCAAAAAGTCCATCTTTACCAGGCCGCACTCCTCGATGAGGTCCATCGTGTATTGGGTGGAGATGGCACCGGTCTTGGCATCACGGTAGAGGGGGACGTAGTTGACCAGGTCCTCCTTGCCGATGACCACCCCTGCAGCGTGGGTAGAGGTGTGCCGGTTCAGCCCTTCAAGCCTTCTTGCTGCATCAAAGAGCTCGGCGTAGATCCCTCCGCGCTTCTCCAGCTCAACAAGTTCCTTGCTCATTTCAAAAGCCTTGGCAAGGGTCATCTTAGGGTCTTCGGGGATAAGTTTGCAGATGTTGTTTGACTCGTCGTAAGGGATGTCCAGCACCCTCGCCACATCCTTTACCACCGCCTTCGCCTTCAAGGTCCCGAAGGTGGCTATCTGGGCGACACGCTCTGTGCCGTAGTGTTCGGTGACATAGTTGATGACCTCCTGCCTTCTCTCATAGCAGAAGTCAATATCAAAGTCGGGCATGCTGACACGGTCGGGATTGAGGAACCGCTCAAAGAGCAGGTTGTATTTGATGGGGTCGACATCGGTGATGCCCAGGCTGTAGGCAACCAGGGACCCGGCACCACTGCCTCGTCCCGGCCCTACCGGAATATCATGGTCCTTTGCCCACTGGATGTAGTCCATGACGATAAGGAAGTATCCCTCGAACATCATGTCGATGATGACACTCAGTTCGAAGTCCAGTCGTGTCTGCAACTCCTCGGTGATGGTTTCGTAGCGTTTCTTCAACCCTTCATTGGAGACATGGCGCAAATATTCTGCCGGATTGCCAAACCCTTGGGGTACCTTGAACTCAGGCAAGAGCGGTCCTGGCAGATGGAGTTCTATATTGCATCGCTGAGCTATCTTTTGTGTGTTTGCAAGCGCTTCAGGACACCATGAGAAGAGTTCTTGCATCTCGGAATGGCTTTTCATGTAGAATTCAGGGCTTGGGAAGCGCATCCTGTCCGGGTCGTTCTTCTTGGTGTTGGTCCCGATGCACAGCATCAGGTCCTGGGCATTTGCATCACTTTTTTCTATGTAGTGTATGTCGTTGGTGCAGACCAAGGGGATACCGGTCTCGTCACTGATCTTTTTTAGGAGGGGATTTGTCCTCTTCTGTTCAGTGAGGCCGTGGTCCTGCATCTCCAGGTAGTAGCGCCCGTCGTCGAATACAGAAGCAAACCAGAGGGCCCGCTCTTTTGCCTCCTCGTACTGGTCGCGAAGCAGGTTCTGCAGGATCTCCCCTCCCAGACATGCCGAGAGGCAGATCAGCCCTTCGTTATATTTTTCCAGCAATTCGTCGTCAATCCTCGGCTTGAAGTAGAAGCCTTCGGTATAGGCCTGGGAGTTGAGGCGCATCAGGTTGTGATACCCCGTCTCGTTCATCGCAAGGAGGATGAGGTGGTACTGGTTGGGTTTTGTCCCCCCGACCATGGTCTTCTCCCACCGGCTTGTGGGGTTGCAGTAAAACTCGCACCCTATGATGGGATTGATGCCCGCTTCCTTTGCGGCAAAGTAGAAGCGCAAAGCACCGAACATGTTTCCATGGTCGGTGATGGCAAGGCTGTGCATATTCAGCTCTTTTGCCTTCGCCATGTACCGCTCGATCGGGGCAGCCCCATCGAGCAGGGAGAAGTCAGTGTGGTTATGCAGGTGGGTGAATGGCTCGTATACGTGTTCTTCCATGAAACATACTCCAAATAATTACGGTTGCAGGGTCTTTGAGTTCAGTTTATGAAGAACCGATTCAAACATTCTTCGTCCTCTTTCAAGCTGCAGGGCGGTGATAGTGCTGTGTTGTTTTTTAAGTTCTGCAACCAGCTCATACGAAATGGTGTTTACCCGCTCAGGGTGTATGGGCAGGGTGAGCGAGGAGAGCTTTGACTCAATGTCCTTGCTCATGTGGAAGGCCTTTGTCGGGAAGTTCATGCAGAACTTCACTTTGCTCAACGAGTTCTGGTTCCTGCTCGCCTGGAAAGCGAATATAACACACTTGTCGGTAGCTCGGATAGGGTCCTCTACAGTAAGGAACGAATGGAAGTCACCATAGTCCAGGCCGATGCGAATTCTTGTCAGTAAGGCATTTTTCACCCCAAGGGCGAGTTTGCCCTCCTTGGTATACATACGGGAAATTTGAATCCACTGGGTGGAGACCTTCCCCCCTTGGTAAACCTTGAACTCAGCAGAGGCGTCGAGGATCGCCAGTGTGGTGGAGAGGGCAAGCCTCACATCAGGGACGCATAGGGAACCCCCTACAGTAATCTGGCGCCTGACAATTTGTGATGCAAGGGTTGCAAGGGTCTCTTGCAAGATCTCTGGAAGGATCAGTTTCCCCGCATACAGCAGTTGGGAGGCGCTGACCATCGAGCCGATCTCGACAAATCGGTCGTTGCGGGTGATCTTCTTCATCTCCTCCATCCCTCCAAGGTCGATGATGGAGTTTTTGGAGTCACTGGGGTAGTACTCCTTTTGGCTCATGATATAGGTTCCCCCTGCCCAGATCTGGGCATTGGGGTAGCGTAAGATTGTTGCGTTGAACTCGTTTTGAGTCTTTGGTGTATGGATGACCGGAGACCTAATTCCTTCGTACACGTTTTCGCCTCCTGAATGTGAGCGCTGTCTCGACGATCTGCACGAGCTCACTCATGTGCATGCACTGGCAGGTGTTCAAGGATAGCTCCTGTATGATGGCCTGCTCATCGAGGGCCTCCTCGGCGGTGGGTGGTGTCCTCGGGCGGCTCATCATGGGACCGTTCACCCGGTTTGGCCGGGCGTTGGTCAGGGTCTGCAGGATGGATTCTATGATCAGGGTCTTGGATGCATAGCAATTGGGGCAGGGGGTGTTGCCGTTTCGTTGGTAGGCACGTTCAATGTCTCGGCACAGCCGGGTCTTCTGGTAGCTTTCGAATGTGCTGACAGTCGCTTCCTTCAGGCGGAAGGCTGGGATGACACAGCTAAGAGTCGCCTCATCGTTGAGCAGGACTATGCAGTTGCCGCATGCTTCGCCCTTGCAGTGGCACAACAGTGAGTGGTTGCCGACATCCTCCATAAGGATGAGTGAGAGGGGTTTGTTGGAGTTTACCGACAGCGATAGGCTCTTTCCGTCAATGATGCACTCTATTTTCATTTGTTTCCTCTCATGGTCTCAAGAATTATCTCTCCTGTCACCGGGACTCTGGGGATATGGGAGCCCAAGGCCTGCTGGAGGGCGGAGGTGAATGCTGCGGTGGCAGCACCTTTCAGTGCACTGGTCACAGAGGAGGATATCTGATCCCCCTCCTCTTTAATGACGATGTCGATGGAGAAGCTCTTGTCACTGGAGAGGATAGCCCCCCCCTCACGGAGGGTGCTTACAATGGTGTGGCGGATCTTGCTGCGAAGAGCATGCTCATCAAAAACCCTCCCTGTAGAGATGGATACCCAGATATTGCGCACAACCGGGTGGAGGGTGACAGTCTGTATCTCCAGCTCAAGGACCAGGGCGACCCAGCTGTTGGAGGCGAACAAGGAACCTTTTGCCCCTCCCATGCGGGAGTGGAGCACACTTTCACAGATAGGAAGCGGTTGCACAAACCGTTTTTCCTTTATCTGGACACACGCCCTCTGGATCTGTTGGGGCATCCGCCCGCTGTTTGCAGAGAGCACCGAAGGCCCGCTGTCCAGCAGCTCCTGCTCATCGGTGGGAAAGGATATGTTTCCCTTCTCGACACCCAGCTCCTCACAGATTATCTGCTTCCAAATCTCTACACTTGAGCCGTTGGTATAGAAGGAAGTGTTGCACTCCACCTTGTTGTTGGGGTTGAGCTGCACCTGAACCGCCTGCTGAGGCAGGCTCTTGCACTCGCTGCTGAAGCCGCTGATGCCCGATCCGCACGCCAAAGCGGCTCCTCGGCTGTAGTTGAAGAATGTGGAGAGGCGGACCTTCATGTTCGATTGCAGCTCGTATGCAGCGCTTTTTCGCTGGAAGTCGGAACGGGTAGAGACATCGGTGATCGCTTCCTTCAGCCTTGAGAGTTTATCAAACTTGATGACAGGCTGTTGGGAGCTGCCCTCCGTGGCATATTTCAAGCGCCATGCATCGGCTGTGTAGCTGGTGAGCTTTGCAATCTCATTGTAGTGGCTCTCCGTGGAGGCTAGGGCATCACAGTAGCCAAGGTCCCCAAAGAAGTGTGCAGGAGGGGTGTTGCTTGTCCTGAAGGTGATGGAGACAGAGAGGGCTTCCAGGGGGTAGATGGGCACAAGCCCTGCAATGATCTGGTTGGACATCTCTTCGGTGAACAGTGGGGTGCTTCCCTGGTCGACCTCCACAGAGATAGCTTCTGCCTGGGGCTTGCCGTCAGGGAAAAACCAGCTTTTTCTCTCGATGGTTATCTCCGGCCTGTAGTTATCCATCTTGCACTGCAGTTCAACAGGACACTGTGCCTTGATGGATGCGACGGCGGCTATGGAGGCTATGAGTGTTGGTCCAAGCAGCATCTCGTCGTGGGGGGCGTAAAAGGGTAGGCGGTGTATGACAATCCTTTTCTTGGGGAAGGTGGTGACTTCGCTGATGGTCTCACGCACATGGGCAGGCCATTGGGTCGGCAGATAGACGTGCAGCTTGTCATCTTCAATATCGACGCTTATGCGCGTGATGGTGTTGTTTGTATAGCCTGTCCCGTTGAAGTGATAGCGCCGCTCCATGCTCTTGAGCTCTTCGGCGGCAGTGGCTGTATCGATGTTTCCATAGAGGTAGGTAAAGGGGGCGGAGACTATCTGTTCGGACTTGCTGGATATGTTGGTTGCAGGCCCCTCGGAGGAGGGCTCCTCGTATGCGATGGCTATCTCCCTGCTCTTGAGTTGGACTGACTCGCTGTCATAGCCGAACAGGGCGAGAATGGGTTGGTTTAGGTAGGATACCTGTGAAGATGTCAGTAGCGTTGTTGCATTGTCCAGGACCCGGATGCGATTGGTTCCAGGGATGTCCCTGGCAGCTACCAGCACATAATTGTTGTCCAGTGTCGGTATCGTTATGTCACGGATCTTGCCGACGTCGATATCAGAGCTGATGACTATGCCGTGAAGCAAGTTTGCTTTGTTGAAGGGCTCTCTCTTCTCTGCCATGCTAGGTCTTTCCTCTCTCGCTAAGAAAGATACCATGTTGGCCCATTATCTGCAATGAGAGAAACCCTATCCTCTGCTTGCAAAACAGGGCTGAGGAAGAGTACCATGGGGGCATGAGTACCGATGAGAGAGAAAGCCGCCTGGAGATTGAAAATCTTTCTGAGAAGCTGAGAATGTACCAGAGAGCCTACTATGTGGATGCACGCCCTCTGGTGAGCGACCTTGAGTATGACCGTCTCTTTGACCGGTTGCAGGAGTTGGAGGAGGCCCATCCCCATCTCAGGCTCCCTGACTCCCCTTCACAGAGGGTGGGAAGCGACCTGAGCAGCGAGTTTCCCGAAGTGGAGCACACCATCCCTGTCCTGAGCCTGGACAAGGCGTACAAGAGCGGGGAGGTCTCCTCGTGGATGGCAAAGACCGAGGCTAAGGTTGCCCAGGAACTTTCCTTTGTGGTGGAGGAGAAGATGGACGGGGTGTCCATCGTCCTGTACTACGAACAAGGAGTGCTTGCTCGCGCTGTGACCCGGGGTAACGGGGTGGTGGGCAACGATGTGACTGCAAACATACGGACCATCGCATCCATACCCTTGCGGGTGCCAGACGAGGTAAACCTTGCTGTCCGCGGTGAGGTCTTTCTCCCCAAGGAGGAGTTCTTGGCACTGAACCGCCGCATGGAGACCCCCTATGCCAACCCCCGTAACCTGACAGCGGGTACCATCAGGCGGATAAAGAGCAGCGAGGTGGCCAAGGTTCCTCTGAGGATCTACGTCTATGAAGGTTTTTGGGATGGGGAACACCCCTTCGTTGACCATATCTCCATACTTGCCACCCTCGCTTCCTATGGCTTCTCCCTCAACCCCAATGTTGCCCTTTTTTGCAAAAGCCGTGAAGATGCCCGCCAGAGGCTAAAAAGGGCTTCCCTGGAAGGGCAAGCCCTCTCCTATGCAGACTTTGATGCGTATGTGAAGCAGCACACAGACAAGCGTGCAGACCTTCCCTACGAGATAGACGGCCTGGTGGTGAAGGTGAATGAGCTACCTGTGCGCGAAAGCCTGGGCTATACCGAGCGCCACCCCCGATGGGCCTTAGCCTATAAGTTCGAATCTCCCCAGGCACAGACGGTGGTTGAGAATATCGAGGTGCAGGTGGGCAGGACGGGAAGAGTCACCCCTGTTGCCAGGGTTACCCCTGTTCTCGTAGGTGGTTCTACTGTCTCCAACATCACCTTACACAACCAGGACTACATCAATATGCTGGAACTCTCTATAGGTGACAGTGTGGAGATCTCCAAACGCGGGGATGTGATCCCTGCCGTGGAGCGGGTGATCGAGAAGAACGAAGCGGGCAACCATGTATGGACCCTACCAAAGACCTGTCCCGCCTGTTCTACCCCCCTGGTGGTCCGAGGAGCGCATACCTTTTGTCCCAACCCATCCTGTCCCGACCAAGTCAGCTCCCGTTTGAAGTTTTTTGTAGGGAAAGCTCAGATGGACATAGACTCCTTCGGACCTGAGACCATCACCACCCTCATCGACCTCGGCCTGCTCAAGGATGTCCCTGATATCTATTCCCTGGACTATGAGAAGGCCCTCGCTGATGTTCCTGGCTTTGGCGAGAAGAAGATTGCTGCCATCAAGGCAGGGGTTGAGAAGAGCAAGGCCCAGAGCTTCAGGAGGGTACTTGTCTCCCTGGGCATTGGTGAAATTGGCAAGAAGGCTGCCGACCTCTTGGTGGAGAGTGGCATAACGAGCATGGATGCACTGCTGGCAATTGCAGACAGGGACGATGAAGAGACCCTCACCTCGATCAAGCAGATCGGGCCCAAGAGTGCCCGTCTGCTTATCGATGGCCTCAATGACGTGGCAATGCGAGAACGCATAGAGCTCCTGCGCCAGGTGGGACTGCAGTTCGAAGAGAAAAAAGCAGAAGAGCCGGCCCTTGAGCAGATCTTTGCCTCACAGGTCTGGTGTGTCACCGGATCCTTTGCACAGTTCAACCCACGCTCGCTCGCTTTGGATGAGATCGAAAGGCGGGGTGGAAGGACAACCTCTTCGGTAACTGGCAAGACTACCCATCTTCTTGCTGGTAGTGGAGCGGGAAGCAAGCTGGCACAAGCGAACAAGCTTGGAGTCAAAGTCATAGGCGAAGAGGCTTTCCTCTCTATGCTGCAAGAGAAAAAACCAGAGAAACGACAGGAAGATGTCCAAGGGGAATTCTCTTTTTAGTTAGTGACACTTCCCCAAAAACCCTATATACAGAAAGAAAGAAAAAAGAAGGAGTATGTATGCATGATCTAGCCAATGAATTGAACACGGCATTGAAAGGGACCATTGTGGATGAAATGTTTTCGGCTGTAGGAAGAAGAATGTTTTTTCCCAAAGGTATAGTGGCTCAGGCCGATGAGGCCAAGAAGAAGGCCACACGCTTCAATGCGACCATTGGAATGGCCACCACAAAGGGCCAACCCATGCATTTGAGTGATATCTACACCCAGTTTGCAGAACAATCCCTTACCCCTTCACAGATATTTGCCTACGCCCCGGGGGGTGGGGACCCTGAGCTGCGCCAGGTGTGGAAAACTGAGATGCTCAAGAAGAATCCCTCCTTGCAGGGCAAGGAGATCTCCCTGCCTATCGTCACCGGAGGGCTGACCCATGGCCTTAGCCTGCTCGCGCAGCTATTCTTTGAAGAGGGTGATACCCTTGTGGTGCCTGACCTCGCTTGGGACAACTATGAACTGATCTTCGCCCATCAGGTGAATACGACGATCAGGACGTTCCCTTTCTACACTGATGACGGTGCCTTCAACGTGGAAGGCCTGCACGAGGTCCTCGCTTCCATCCCGGGAAAGAAGGCACGCCTCCTCTTGAACTTCCCCAACAACCCCACAGGATTCACTCCCAGCAAGGATGAGATGAAAAGGACCAAGGATATCCTTGTGGACCTCGCTGATGAGGGGATGCGCCTTATGGTCATCACCGACGATGCTTATTTCGGCCTGTTCTTTGAAGAGGAGACAGAGAAGGAGAGCCTGTTCGCCTCCCTTTGTGATGCCCATGAGAATATCTTTGCGGTCAAGGCTGATGCAGCGACCAAGGAGGAGATGGTCTGGGGTTTCCGCATCGGGTTCATCACCTACGGCAGCAAGGCCTTGAAGGCTGAGCACTATGATGCCCTGAACAAGAAGACACTGGGCATCATCCGCAGTACCGTCTCCAACTGTGACCGCCCCGGTCAGAGCCTGATCCTCAAGGCGATGCGTGATGGGAAGAGCTACCAAAAAGATCAGGATGCTGCCTTTGTCGAGATGGAGAAGCGTTATCACACCATCAAACAGGCTCTGAAGCGATATGCAACCAGCGATTTGCTCAAGCCCTATCCTTTCAACAGCGGGTATTTTATGGCCTTCAAGTGCAAGGGAAGCTCAGAGGTTTTGCGCAAGCACCTTTTGGATTCCTACCAGATCGGCTGCATCAATATCGCCGACACCACTTTGAGGCTTGCCTATTGTTCGGTGGAGTGTGATACGATAGAGGAGCTGGTAGATCTGGTGTACCAGGCAGCAGGAGAAGCATGGAACTAAAGGCGAAGCTCTATCTAGTCGATGAGGAAGGCAACAAATTCATGGGAATAGGGGTGTTGTGGCTGTTGCAGCAGATCCGAATCCACAAGTCCCTGCGCAAGGGGTCTTCGGTGCTGGGCATCTCCTATTCCAAGGCTTTCGCCATGGTTCGCAACCTGGAGAAGAGCTTGGGTGTTGCCATCCTTGACCGCAAGAAAGGCGGTGCTAATCGCGATGGTGCTACGTTGACTCCCTTTGGGGAGCAATTCATCGAACTGTATGAGACGTTCGAACAGGAGGCGAAGCTCACCCTTGATGAGCCGTATGAGCGGTTCAGGGAGAACCTTTCCCTCCTCTTTGACGAGGACGAAGATCACGGAGGTATAGAGTGAATTCGAAGAAGATTGATTTTAGCATTCAAAGTTTAGGTGAGGCAAAGATACTGTCACCCATCATAATGAGCTCTACAAGCAATGACGGCCAAGCCGATTATGTCTCTGATGATGACCATATCCTGTACAGCATCGATACGGACAATGATGAGAATGGGAAGCCGGTCCCCCGCCATGATGAGACAGTCGAGCTTGCAGGCCCTCGTGAGAGGATTTACTACAATCCTGCACACACCCATGCGGCCATCACCACCTGTGGTGGTATCTGCCCGGGAATGAACAACGTCATCCGTGCTGTAGTTCGCTGCTTCTGGTATCGCTATGGGGTGCGCAGGATCAGCGGGGTGCAGTTTGGCTACCAGGGACTTCTAGAAAACAGCCCTTGGCCCCTTATTCCCCTTGATCCGGATGTCGTCGATGATATCCAGGAGAAGGGCGGTACTATCCTTGGATCTGCCCGTGGCGGTGGAAACAAGGTCGATGAGATCGTAGATACGCTGGAGAAGCTAAACATCAACATCCTGGTGACAGTCGGTGGGGATGGGACGCTGAGGGGCGCCTCTGAGATAAGTGACGAGATAAAGAAGCGGGGCTTGAAGATATCGATCATTGGGATCCCCAAGACGATCGACAACGACCTCTCCTTTATCCAAAGTTCCTTTGGTATGGATACTGCTGTGCAGATGGCTGTCCCTGTGGTCCGTTGTGCCCACATCGAGGCGAAGAACGCCATCAACGGCATTGGCCTGGTTAAGGTCATGGGCCGGCATTCCGGCTTTATCGCTGCAAACACCTCCCTTGCCCAGAGTGATGTGAACTTCTGCCTGATCCCGGAAAACCCGTTTGACCTTGACGGTCCCCAGGGTTTCCTTGCCAACCTTCGAAGGCGTATCCTTGACCGTGGCCATGCTGTTGTGCTGGTTTCAGAAGGTGCTGGGCAGGAACATGCCCCTGCAACAGGAGAGACTGATGCATCAGGAAATGTCAGGTTTCATGATATCGGCATTTTCCTAAAGGAAAAAATCCTTGATTACTTCAAGGAAGAGGGAATCCAGTGCAACGTGAAGTATATCGACCCTTCCTACATCATCAGAAGTGCTCCGGCAGACTCCTTTGACTCAATCTATTGTGCCCGTCTGGGGGCCCATGCTGTGCATGCGGCCATGGCTGGCAAGACCAAACTCCTGATAGGCCTGATGAACAACAGGTTTGTCCACCTCCCCATTGATGTTGCCGTCGGATCGCGTAACCATGTCGATCTTGAAGGTTCCCTATGGAGGGATGTTTTGGAGAATACCCGCCAGCCCTTCAGCATGAAGAATCCAGTGGACGCGTAACCAGAGCAGAAGCGGAAAGCTGATAAAGACCAGGAGGGGAGGCTACCTCACCTCCTGGGTTCCAGCCTTTGACCTGAATTGTCACAAAAAGGTGGTTGGGGATACTGTTCTGCTTTTGACTGTATTATTGTACCTTCCTCTAGATGCACTGTTCGTATCTGTGTGAGAGGCGGATAATGTAATCACTTGAAAACAGGGTGATAGAAGTATTATTCCTCATTCTTATACCTTTCAGTTTGACATCTTGCGTTTCCTCTTCCTATAGGTAGGTTAGTGAGGAAATGACCTATGAAAAAACAGTGTTGTTGCTCCTTATCCTTCTGGTATCTCTCTCCTTTGGATTTGCCCTGGCCAATACGGAGAAACACTGCCGATGACGGGCTTTGGAGTGAGAGCATGTACACCGCCTTGCTGCACGTGCAGAAGAGACGGGGTGACATCATTGTCGGATTGAGTGAAAAGCAGAACCCCGTGGCTGCAGGGACCTTGCCCCTAGCCACCCTTCAATCATCTTTGCCTACGGAACCGGTGAGGATACCAGTATTCCCAATGTATTCTCCTATACCTCCAAAAGTGAACAGACATGCTACCTCAACGGGATAGCAGCAGCTCTTGGCACAAAAACCAATGTCATCGGCCTTATCGGTTCTGTCGATGGCGGGGATGCTGCAAGGTATGATCGTGGGTTTGTCCTAGGGGTGAGGTCGGTCAATCCCAGCGCTGAGGTAAAGGTGCTCCATACCGGCACCTATACCGACTACATCCGCTCCTCCCAGCAGGGCCGTGGTGCACTACGCGCTATCGGGGAGTATCCGGGATGGATGTTTTCCGGCTAGGGGGTAATCCCAACA
>CAYMRN010000003.1:0-17673 GCA_964392855.1 uncultured Sphaerochaeta sp. | reverse complement strand
GTTACTTGTCCAGCGAATGGAGAACAGGGAGGCCAAAGAACCGGCGAATGTCCCAAACAAGACAGGGAGCAGCGAGTCCTTGAGCAGGGCCCTCTGTCGGTAGATGGTCAGGGCCAGGACGGCGGTAATCGGAGCAAGAAAGAGCGAGATGACCGCCGATCCTTTCTCATACATATCCAAGGGGATATCAAACAGCACCAAAAGCAGCACTACAAGGGTCATTGCTATGAGCAGGGGATTGGCCAGAGGGTGCCGTATCTTCTTACTTATCCACATACCAATCCTAAAAGCCAGGACAGAGAGCACGATCCCAAACATGGGGGTATTGAGTGCTTCAAGCATTGCGCCTTCTCCTCCAAAGCCCCTGTAGGCGGGTGACCAGCACTACAGTCCAGCTACTTGCGGCAAAACAAGCCAGCAATGAGACTAGGTTGACTACCAACAGTTGCCACCATACACTTTTGATGAGCGTAGCATAGCGCAGGATGCCTACCCCAAAGGGGATAAAGAAAAAGGTCATGTTCGTGAGGAGGAAGTTTGCACTCTCCCCTATGGTCGACTCTTTCATCCATCCCGAAAGCAGTAAGAAGAGCATCAACAACATGCTTATCACACTGCCGGGAAAGGCAAAGGGTAACACTGCGGAGATCAGGTCTCCCAGAATGCAGACGCCAAACAAAAGGCTTATCTGGATAAGTATCTTCATAGAGCAATACCATACCCTAACAGAGAGGACTCTGTGAAGAGGAAATGAGTTCCCCTCATCTCTTTTGCCAGCTATACTAGGCAGAATGAAAGAGGAGATGTGTATGGCAACCAACAAGAAGAAGAAAAATAGTGCAGTTACCAAAAAGGTTGGGAAAGCAAGGAAGATGGGCAAAAAGCTCATCATCCTCCTTTGTATCCTTGTCGTCCTTTGGATTGTCACCCTTATCTTCGCACCGACAGAGGTCGAATACCAAAGTGGAGCTTCCACCTACATCCAAGACCTGGAAATACCGGCCAATCCCGATGGGGATCCTATCATGCGCTACACCGGTTTCTCTTTGCTGTATGACGAAGAGCATGAACAGCCGGTCTGGGTGGCTTATCACCTGACGCAGGAAGAGCTCTACGGCACTGCAAATAGAAAGGACAATTTCCGCTCCGACCCCTCCATTGTCACAGAATCAGCAACCCTTGCCGATTACAGGGGTAGCGGGTATGACCGCGGACACCTGATTCCAGCGGCTGACCTGTCCTGGTCAGAAGAGGCGATGAGCGACTCCTTCTACATGAGTAACATGAGCCCACAGGAGCCTCAGTTTAACCGGGGCATCTGGAGTACGCTGGAAGCAACTGTTCGCAACTTTGCCGATACGGAGGGGGAAGTGTACGTAGTCACCGGTCCCATCCTCACAGACGGCCCCTACAAGACGATTGGCAAGAATGAGGTCTCAGTCCCAAAGCACTATTACAAGGTGATTCTTGATTATGCTGAGCCTGACTTCAAGGCGATAGGGTTTGTACTTCCCAATGAGGGGTCAGACGAGAGGGTGGAGTCTTTTGCCACCACAGTGAGGGAGGTCGAGCAACTGACCAACCTGGACTTTTTCCACCTGCTTCCGGATGAGTTGGAAGAGGAGCTGGAAACCTCCTACTCCCTCTCTGACTGGCAATTCGATACCTTCCAGGCTAGTGCGGAGCAACGAAGGAATTTTGAGAAATCAGAGCCTGTTGCCCAAACACAGGCACATCCCCTCTACACCATGGCAAAGGGGATGCTTACAAAGATTCTTGTCACGGTGAAGAAAGAGAGCCTGAAGCTTCTGGACCTTTTCCTGCCCAAGGATATCATGAAGCAGGTACAAGGTGTCGTCAGCTAAGGGTGAACCCTTCAAACAACCCAGCAAATGTGGAAGCTTTGCGGTAGAAGACCGCAGGGCTTCCCATAGGAGCCTCAACCAGGGCCTCCCCTCCAGCAAACTCCTCTGCTGTGAACAGGTGGATCCAATCGTCAGAAGGGAAGATAACCCTTCTTGTAGAGACCCCCTCTTCGAGTATAGGGGCAACCAGAAGGTCCCTTCCGAAGAGATACTCATCCTTGCAAGTGAAAAAGGGTTCCTCAGGATAGTGTAGGAAAATCGGCCTGATGACCGGCTTGCCTTCCAGTGCATTCTCCTCTACACAAAACTGGATATACTCCTTGAGCCTGACATGGATAGAGCCCATCCTGGCAAACAATGCTATGGTCTCTTCATCGGTATCGAACTGCCAGTTATCCTTAGGCCTGTTGCCCTCATGCGTCCGCATCAGGGGGGTAAAGGCAGCATGCTCAGCCCAACGGCAGAGCAGTTCCTTAGAACGCTTCATCCCATATAAGGTGGTATAACCGCCGATGTCGCTGTGATGCAGTCCCATTCCACTCATAGCAAGGCTCAAGGAACTGGTAATGACTGATGGCAGGCCATCGTCCTCAGACCAATCTACATTCTGGTCCCCCGCCCACATCATGGGGCAAAACTTGAGGCTACGTGCGTTTCCTGCACGCATGAAAAAGAGAATTTCTTCCTCCTTACCTGCCTCAACGACTGCCCTCATGTTCACCTCTGCCCATATTCCTGGCCAAGCGTTATGTGCCAGCATTCCCGGGCTCCTGTCATGGAGGACCACATCTGTTGGAAGATACTCCCCAAAGTCTGCCATCCATCCATCGAGACCAAAGTCGATCATCTCCTTTCTGATGACCTCTACATACCAAGCTTTCGCCTTTGGATTGGTGAAGTCCACAATCCCCGCATCGAACTCCCCAAAATCCACTAGATAGGGCTTGCCTTGGGTGGTAAGGGCCAGCAGGTTTTTCGCCTCCGCCTCCTTGTACAGCTCGTGACCTTCCAACAAGTATGGGTTGATATACCCCAAAAACCGCACTCCCTGTTTTTTCAAGTTGGTTATTTCTTTGTCCAAATCCGGATAAAGAGAGGGATCCCACTGCCAGTTCCATCTCAACCGCTTGCCAAAAGAGGTGTATTTCTCCCCCTGCCAGTCCTGGGCCCAGATGCCTGCGACAGGAACAGAAGAGTGTTGCATGCGTGCAAGCTTATCAAGGCAGGTCTTGGTCCCTCCTTGTATACCAAGGATGATCCCATCATAGATCCAAGAGGGCAGAAGCCCCTGCCTACCAAGCAAGGCGGAGATATCCTGCACAACTTCAAGCAGAGTATCTTTGGCACTGATGGTTATCGAGGAAGGGACATCCCAAAACAAGAGACGATGAGCTGTTGCAGCGCTGAAATCAAAGTCAGCATAGCCATAGGTCTCAGCATGGAGAAAGTAGCCACGTGTAGAGACGAAGGTAGGCTGGGGATAGAAGGTCGTATGGTAATCACCTCCGGCCCTATCTTCCCTATCAGCGATCTGGGTGATGATTGTTTCCTTATTCCTTCCTACACCCTGCTCTCCTGTCCAGATGGGGAAGTTTTTCCCCCGAAGGTCAAAATAGGAGAATTGCTCACCACAACCATAGACATGTTCATTTTCCTGGGCAAAGAAAAACAGCTCAAGACGATTATACCCTTGAGGAAGGGCAGATATCTTAAGTTCCAATCTACCGTCGATTTCAGTCAAGGAACAGGTCATTTCAATCTTCTGATGATAAAACCTGATGGTATATGAGACTCTACCCTCTTTCAAGGATTGTGATAGCTCATACCTTTCCAATCCTATCTTCTCTTGTAGGTCATCCTCAATGAAATAGTTCCCCCGATACATATCTATCGTCTCATAGCCCTTGTACAGTTGGATGCAGGGCGATGAAGGTGTGTGGTCAATAATAGTAAGCTTATTATATAGGACAAGCAGACGGTCCTTTTGCATGGTACAACTTATCATATCTATCCTTTTACTCCTCCGGCAGTAAGCCCACCGATGATCTTATCATGCAGGAAAACATAAGCCGCAACGCTGGGAATGATCGTGATAATCACCGCTGCGTACATGCTGCTGTAGTCAGTGATGAACTGACTGCTGAAGAACTTGATGCCTAGCTGGATGGTCCGTGACTCAATGCTGGATGTAAGGAGCATCGCCATGACAAACTCATTCCAGGAATAGATGAAGCAGAAGGTTGCTGCTGTCACCAAGCCTGATCGGGAGAGAGGCAGGATGATCTTTGAGAAGCGTTTGAAGAACCCACAACCATCGATGATGGCTGCTTCCTCGAGCTCCTTGGGAATACTCTTCATAAAGGCTGTCACCAAGAAGATAGAGACAGGGATGTTTACTGCGGAGTAGACAAAAACAAGGGCTGTGAGGGAGTTGTACAGGCCACTACGGGTGATCAGGGAGAAGTAAGGCACCATGAAAGAGATGACCGGAACCAGGACCCCTGCAGTAAAGATTGTGTAGATAACGTCTCTTCCCTTGAAGTGTTCCCGGGAGAGGATGAAGGCAGCCATGCTAGTTATCAGGGTATTGAGGACAACAGCACTCGCCGCCACGACAACAGAGTTTAGCAGTAGTCGTGGAAGGCTCGCCATTGCAAGGGCATTGGCATAGTTGCCCCACTGCATCTTTGCAGGCCACCCGAAGGGAGAGACCTGAAGCTCAAGATTTGTCCTGAACGAACTGACTAGCAGCCAAAGAATTGGAAGCAATGCCAGGGCCATAAGTGCCAGCAGCAATATCCATTTGAGTGTGTTGGCGAAATACCACAGAGGGGTCTGTTTTGTTTTCATGCTCGGCCTCCTACTGTGCCATTTCGCTCATCGGATCAGATTTACCGAGGAGCTTGCGTAACAGGGTGATCACCACCGTCCCCAGGAGAATGAGGAACACACCTGCAGTGCTTGCCTCGCTATAGCGCAGGGCATCCATCCTCAGATAGAGATCGATCCCCATCGTCGTCGTAGCGTATGCAGGTCCACCTCCGGTCATAAGGAAGGTAGACTCAAAGTGCCTCATCCCGTATGCCATAGCCAGGGTCATCGTGGTAACCAAAGTCCCCCTGAGCATCGGAAGGGTTATATGCAACTCCTGCTGGATTGTGCTTGCCCCATCAATTTCAGCAGCTTCATACAGTGAGGAGGGAATATTCATGGCGGAAGCAAGCAAAACAATCATGAAATATCCGATATAGATGACCGTTTGGAAAATCACCGCAAACAGTGCTGTATCGGGATTTCCTAACCAGTTCTTGCCTTCCATGCCAAATAGTTTCCCCAAGATGGCATTAAGGGGACCATTAACGTTGTAGATGGCAACCCATACCATAGCCAAGGCTACTGTCGAGATGACATTGGGAAGATAGTAAATGGTACGAAGAAATTTCCAGCCCTTAGGTTTGCGCACAAGGATCATTGCAACAAGGCAGGCTAGGGGAACCTGGATGAACCCCTGGCATAAGGCCCAGATAATATTGTTGCCCAACGCCTTTTGAAAGGTAGAATCCTGTATGAGCTTCTTGTAGTTGGCTAGGCCATTGAAAGCCATCCCTCCAATGCCTCTCCAGCTTGTAAAGCTGGTATAGAAGGTAAAGAAAAAGGGGTAGACGAAAAAGAAAAAGAAAAAGAGGGAAACAGGTAAAAGGAACAGTATCCTACCTACCCAATTCCTCTTCCTTTGTAAAGGCATTGCCTGCATGGAGGACTCCTGATAATTCTAACTGAGGGTTGATTAGCAGGTCACCACGCAATGTGGTGACCCATCACATTACAATACTTATCGCTCGATCTTGCGGTCAACCAAGGCACAAAACTCTTCTGCAGAGATCCTGCCAAGGGCAAGGGCGCCAAGTTGTTGCGCAAATTCCAAAGTGACTTCAGCGCCAAGGGCCGCTTCAAGGTCAAAGGCTGTTGTCTTTGCAGCATTTGCCACTTCATAGAACTGCTTCTGCAGACCTGTTTTTGGCAGGTAATCAGTCTTGATGGCGAACATTGCACCTGAACTCTCTGCAATGCGTGCAATATTCTTAGGACTGGTCAGGAACTTGAGGAATGTAATAATTGCCTCTTCACGTGCACTATCCTTGCTGGAAGCAGCACAGATATTTGCCTGTAGGCGGCTAATTGTAAAATCTGTCGTTGAACCGGCAGGGGGAAGCCCGGCAATCTTAATCGAGTTGAAGAATGGAGTAGCAGCAAGATCTGCTCTTCCTGCATACCAAGGGCCGTTGGAGAATACAGCGGTTCTTCCGGCAAGGAAGTGTCCGCCACTACCACCAGCCCCTAGACCAACAGCATCGCTGGTAGAGTACTCGGTGATAAATCTCTTCAAAAGCTTTGCAGCCTCAACAAAAGCAGGGTCGGTGAAGCTCTTTTCCCAGACATCCGTGCCGCCAAGAGAGACGGCAAGGTGGGAGAACCAGATCATGGAAGTCCAAGCATTGGTATCACCGGTCATCTGACTGGAGGGGGCAATGCCTGCAGCCTTGAGCTTGTCAAAAGAGGCGATCAGGGCTTTCATGGTCGTCGGTACAGAGGTTACACCTACAGACCTGAAGGCATCCATGTTGTACCAGAGAGGCAGGATAGCTGTCTCCATGGGAAGGGACTTAAGAACTCCGCCTTTGGTTGACTGGGCTAAAGGACCTGCGTCAAAAGTCGCTTTCCACTGAGGATCCAGAACCTTTGTAAAATCCATCAGCAGTTTAGACTGGTAGAACGCCTCAGTGGTGGGATTCAGCTTGATAGTAAAAATATCAGCAGGAGCCTGGTTGGCTGCAAGAGAAGTACGAACCTTTTGCTCATATGCGTTGTAGTCAGGCTGTGGTTCAATGACAACCTTGATCTTTCCTGCATTGGCAGCATTGAACTCTTGCACAATCGCCTCAACAGCAGGAGCCTTACTGTCATTTCCTACCCAGATGCTTGCCCAGCGAAGTTCAATCTCTTTCTGAGGCCCTGTTTCGGCTTGAGACTGTGCAAACAACGAAAAGGTTAGCGACAGCATCACCATCAATACCACAAGTGTCTTACATGTCTTTTTCATACAATTCTCCTTTTTATAGTAATTTCTTTACGAAAACACTAGCAACTACAAGTAGAAAACCTTTATGCAAAAGGTCGGCTCTACTGGATGACCTTCCATCCCTTGAGGCGTGCCACTATCTCCAAGGGCCTGATAAAGGTGCCATATACCACTGAGGAGTGGTGGGCGAGACCGTTATCGATCACCAAGTCCAACACCTCTTTTACCGGCCGGTCAAAGACGGCCTTCATATAGGTACCCTTCAGCAGCTTCTCCATAGGAATCGCTTCTGCTTTCTGCAGGAACATCCGGTAGCCGCCACGGGCCGAGTCGATGCGCAAGACAGAAAGGGGTCCGTTCTTCAAGACAAAGTCAGCGGTTACACCCTTGCCTCCTGCAAAATACGTATCCAAAGATCGATTGCACACGCCATCCCAGAGGTTACAGGGTGCTACACCACAGTGCCAAAACAAGGCAAAATCCTGCTCAAAGTCGACTTGGGAGAAGTCGAAGAGGAAGGGAGTCTCTGCGCCAAGGGCAGCATGGGCTATCATGGAGAGAGCCCCATCGATATCCCCTTCGCAGGCAAGGATCATGCCCTCGGACTGCAACAGGGACATGGCGGCACAGGGTGAGACGCCAAAGTCCCTGGCGAACTCAGGCCAACACCGTATAGCTAGGGCCGAGAGCTTGTAATGGGCGTAGAAGGCAGTAAGTTTGGCAGAGAGCTCGGACACCTTTTGGATTTGGAAATCTGAGAGGGTTGCGACATCAAAGGTTTTCTTTACCTGGGCCATCCTGGCAGCGACCTCTTCCTCTGTCACTGGCCAGGCGTGCAGCTCACTCAACTCGTAATGGTCGACCAAAGCCCCTGTCTGGCCGAACAGAAGATTGTCCTGCACGCCAACATTGAAGAAACCATCGGCACGATACCCAACGATACCAATTTTGGCACTCCTCATCGCCTTGATGACCCGGATCGCATCAACCCAATCCTCATCGATTTTATCCTGTACGATAACAGTGTAGGTATCCACCCCACTCTTATAGAGGTTCGATGCGTTGAGGTTTACCCCACATACTGAGTTGAGCCGTATCTTCCCCCCATTGTAGGGGAGTTCGGGAAGACCCCAAAGCAGTATGGGAGCCTTCACTGCATTCTGCAGTTGCAATACCAGGTGACCGAGGTGGAAGGTCCCCGAGATGCAGACAACCCCGTCGACATTAGCACGGGCCAAGCGCTCTGAAGCGGCAAGTCCATCCTCTTGGCTGATGACCAGATTTTCAACCATTTCCAAATGTACATTTTCCAGAAGTGCAAGATCTTTACGGATCTTTGCATAGAGGTCTTCAGCAGCCTTATAGTCATAGGTAGTCCTGGCAAGACAGACTACTCCCAGGGTAATGGTTTTTTTCACGATAAACTCCTCGATACATAGGAAAGGTGGATAGTAATTCTACATTAAGTTATTTACTTTCCATAAGTAAGTAAACCATGACTATCTTAGGATGTCAATAAAAAACTATAAAAATGCCAATGTCTTATAGTGGTTGGGTTGCATTATTCCCGAAAATCGACACTCTGTCCTAGGAGAAATTCCTTACAGACAAGGAGTAATGGTTCAAGTTTCCTCCGCATGATCAGGGAAGCTATTGGAGAATACTTATTGGAAATACTCTTGCAACACCAAATCTGATGCGCCTCTTTGTGTTATCAAAGGGTCATAATCAGTTGCAAAAATAAGGGGAGAATCACTTTCGAATGCATCAGGTTCGACAATTTGACGTTTCACTTCTAAAGCCAGAGCCTCTGCAACTAAAGATGAGCAGCAGACAAAAAGAAAAGACTGCGGAGCAAGCAGCCGCTTGATAATTCTCATGGCAATAACTAAGTATCCAGCAGCACGTTCTATAGTACGCAATGCATACGGATCTTTTTCTTTCAGTTTTGCATCAAGTCCCTCGAAGAGGGCAAGACGCAGTTCCACTGAATTAGGATCAAGGTCCTGTAAAAAGGCCTGCAGACAACCACGAGTACCACAACTACATCGAGGTCCGTCAAAGTTTATGGGGATATGACCTGTCTCTATGGTCTTGGACTTACTGTTAGCATAGATGACATTGTCATGGACAAATGCTCCATTTACCCCAGTACGCAGAAGAAACGTGAACATAGACCCGTTATGAGGATACCCACCATGGCGATATTCACTAAAAGCCAGGGCAGAGCAGTTATTATGGATTATAACAGGAATTCCCAGCTGTTTTTCCAGCACTTCTACAAGGGGGATGTCCTTCATCCCTACAATTCGCGGATAGTAGGCAACACGTTTGTCCTTTAGGTCAACTTGGCCGGGAGCTGCAACCCCCATGCCCAGTATCTTCTGCTTATCCAGACCTAAATCTTTGATGATATCATCTGTCTGAACGACTATGAGAGAGAGCACCTCATCTGCATTAATTCCCTCAGGAAGTGGATGCATCCCCGAGTAAATCCTATCGCCAATAAAATTGAATACCCCAATGGAGAGATAAGCAGTCCAAAATTCCAGACCAATGGAGTAGTGGGCATCCCTACAGACTACATAATTGACCGGTCTGCGCCCTTTCTTTGCGATACTACCCTCTTCGAGTTCTGTTTCGGTCGCTTCAATAAGCCCTTCTTTTTCCAATGCGGAGAAAATACGGAAAATCGTAGGAGCTTTCAGACCAGTCCTCTGCACAATCTCAGATTGCGAGAGACCTTCTCTTTGGGATGCATGAATAAGGGAAAGGACCATATTCTGGTTATGAACTCGAAGATCGGAGGTCCTCATAGGGCTTGCCTGCATTATATTCCTCCTTTTTGTCAGTCTATCCCCTTCTCATGAAAAAATCCACACGAAGTTCCTTTACAAGGGGCTCAATATAGAATATATTTACTTACACTAAGTAACTAAAGAAAGGATGCTCTATGGATACTCTCAAATCACTTGATAGAATAGCTTCATTTGCCAAGGAAATCCGTAAGAAAACCATTTACACCATAGCAAAGCTGGGTGTAGGACACATAGGAGGGGCCCTCTCCATTGTTGAGCTTCTCGCCCTCCTCTACGAAGAGGAGATGAAGATCGACCCTGAGAATCCCCTCTGGGAAGAGCGGGACATGCTGGTCCTCTCCAAAGGGCATGCTGGGCCCGCCCTCTATGCGACCCTCGCCCAGAAGGGCTTCTTCCCACTCTCAGAGCTGGACACCCTCAACCAAGGGGGGACAAACCTTCCCAGCCACTGCGACCGTACCAAGACAAGGGGCATCGACATGAGCACAGGATCTCTGGGCCAGGGATTGTCTATAGCATGTGGCCTCGCACTTGCCCATAAGGTGGACAAGAAAGAAAACCGCGTCTTTGCCATCATAGGGGACGGAGAGTCCCAAGAGGGACAGAACTGGGAGGCTGCGATGTTTGCCTCCCAGTACCAGCTGGACAACCTCATCACCTTCACCGACTACAACAAGATGCAGATCGACGGAACGACTGACGAGGTCATGAGCCTGGGTGATATCGAGGGGAAGTGGACTACCTTCGGCTGGTATACCCAGCGGGTCGACGGACATGATCTTGAGGCGATGCACCAGGCAATACAGCGTGCAAAAGCCCAGAAAGGCAAGCCCTCCATGATCATATTAGATACCATCAAGGGTAAGGGGGCCGCCTTCTGCGAAGGAAAGGTAGGCAATCATAACATGGCATTTGACATGGCTGTTGCCAATGAAGCAATCGCCCAACTCGGCTAAGGAGTACATCATGGGAAACAAGGAAATGCGTGCAGTTTACTGCGAAACCCTTATCGACCTGGCAAAGAAGGATGACCGTATCATGGTGGTCGAAGCTGACCTCATGAAGGCCTCAGGGACCACAGGATTTCAGGATATCTACCCTGACCGTGCCATTGATGTGGGCGTAGCGGAAGCGAATATGGTCGGTGTCAGCTCCGGCCTCAGTGCGGCAGGAAAGATTCCGTTCGCAGCGACCTTCGGCTGCTTTGCCTCCCGCAGGGTCTACGACCAGTTCTTCATTTCAGCAAACTATGCACAGCTGAATGTGAAGCTGGTCGGCACGGACCCTGGTATCACAGCCGCCTTCAACGGCGGGACCCACATGCCCTTTGAGGACCTTGGCCTGATGAAGCTCATCCCGAACCTCACTGTCTTCGAACCCTCAGACCCTGTATCGCTCGAATCCCTCCTGCGACAAAGCGCCGAACACCAAGGCTGTACCTACATGCGCCTGCACCGAAAGGAGATAGCCCCAATCTATGGCAAGGATGAAACGTTTGTCTTGGGAAAGGGCAATGTCCTCAAGGATGGGGATGATGTCACCATCATCGCCATAGGAGCGATCCTGGTCCCTGAGGCCATCAAGGCAGCGGAGCTTTTGAAAGACAAGGGTGTTTCGGCAGCAGTCATTGATATGCATACCCTCAAGCCTTTGGATGAGGAGCTGGTGCTCAAGTATGCAAAGAAGACAGGGGCCATCGTGACAGCCGAGAACCATCAGGTGAGTGGGGGCCTGGGTGCTTCAGTGGCATCCTTCCTTGCAAAGGCCCATCCTACCAAGATGGCGATGGTGGGCATCCAGGATGAGTTCGGCCAGGTAGGGACCCAGGCTTGGTTACAGGAACATTACAAGCTAACCGCAGACGAGATCGTACGACAAGCACTTTCACTAAGGAGCAAATCATGAAAATAGCAATTGCATCAGATCTTTCAGGCTTCCCTCTCAAGGAAGAGATTGCCAAACACCTCAAGGAAGCAGGGTATGAACTGCTCGACTTCGGCATTGAGTCCGCCGACAAGCCCCAGCCCTACTTTGTACAGGCTCCCAAGGTGGCTAAGGCCGTCCAGGAAGGGAAAGCCGAGAAAGGCATCCTTGTCTGTGGAACCGGCCAGGGCATGGCCATCGTCGCCAACAAACACAAGGGTATTTATGCCTGTGTTGTTGATAGCATTTTCTCGGCAGAGCGTTCCAAGATCGTCAACAATGCCAATGTCATCACCCTCGGAGGATGGATAACAGCTCCCTTTCTAGGCGTTCAGATAGTAGATGCCTGGCTTGCAATGGAGTTTACCCAGAAGATGGAGGCCAAGAAGGAATTCCTGACCAATGCATTCAATCAGGTCAAGGAACTGGAAAAGGAGACTTTCAAATGATCAGCAGCCTCCTCTCCAACGTGCATATTCTCCAGTTTGGGAATCTTTCAGGCGAGGAACTCTTTCAGATCCTCTCGTTTGCCACCGGCAAACGAGAGGATTTGGAAGTAGCGGCCGTTTTTGATGATGCACCTATACCGATACGAGAAACCTTGCTTGCAGAGCTTGAAAAGCACTGCACTGTTTCTCGTTTTGACTCGGTGGAGCCAAACCCCAAAAGTGGGGACATCCAGAGCATGTATGAGGACCCCCGTTTCAAGGGTGCGGATAGTATCCTAGGCATAGGAGGCGGAAGCGTCCTTGACTCGGCCAAGGCCCTTGCCATGCTTGCTACCAATGGGGGCAACCTTGATGAGTACCTGGGCAATGCACCCAAAAGAAAGATAGAGAGGAAGAGTCTTCCTCTGGTCCTCATCCCCACCACTGCAGGCACAGGCTCGGAAGTGACTAAAGTGGGTGTCTACACTGACAAGACTGGCAGGAAGCATACCCTGGGATCGCCTTTGATGAGTGCCCACACTGCCCTTCTGGTAGGATCTTTCCTGGACTCCATACCCCCCTCCCTCTGTGCTGCAACCGGGCTCGATGCCCTGGACCATGCCCTTGAGTCAATATGGAACAAGAATGCCACATCCATCACCCGCGATGCTGCAGAGGATGCGGCGATCGCCGTGCTCACACACCTGCCCCCCCTTTACCGTGCAATTGTCCAGAAGAAAGATGAGCGCACACTCCTGCAGAAGGAGATGCTAATAGCATCAACCATGGCAGGGATAGCCTTCAACATGACCGGCACTGCCGCAGGACATGCGATCTCCTTCATCCTCAGTGAGGAGTGGCATGTCCCGCATGGGTCAGCTTGTGCGTTCTCCTTGCTTGAGGTCTTCGACTGGGCAATCCAAGTGCCGGAAAACCGGAGCTCCTTGGCAAGGATAGCGAAACATTTTCATCCCAAGACAGAGGACGAGGGGACCCTCGTATCCTTGTTGAGGGAGCAGATCGCTGCCCTGATGCAGGAGATGCACATACCCCACACCTTCAAGGACCTTGGGGTGGATCTGAAGCAAGAAGAGATACAGGCCCTGTTTGAGCGCTCCTTCAGTGATCCCAAGATGCACAACCAGGTACCTGCCATGCATGAGGCGGACCTGTATGCGATGTTGGGCACCAAACTATGATGCCGATCCTTCTTTCGGGGCTGGTTGTCTTCATCACCCATACCCTGGAAGCCGTCACTGGCTTCGGTTGCGCCGTGTTGGCCATGCCCTTCGTCACTGCCCTGTTGGGAATACGAATGGGTGTGATGGTCATCACCGTCCTGGCGTGGATCCTTGCACTCTATTTTGCCGTCATGAAATTCAAAGAGATCGACTGGAGGCAGTATTTCATCATCACCGGCTTCATGCTGCTGGGCCTTCCCATAGGGATGTATCTTTTCAGGAGCATCGACAGCTCAAGTCTCAAGATGATCCTGGCGATTTTCATCCTTGTCGTCTCCACACACCAGCTCTACAAGCTTGGCAGGAACATTGGGACCAAACCCCCCATCAGGACAAAGACACGGGCTGCGATACCCTATTACCTCATGCTGGCACTTGGCGGCATCGTGCATGGGATATTCTCCTCTGGAGGACCACTGGTAGTCCTCTATGCCTCGAGGCAGCTGCAGGACAAGGGCAAGTTCCGTGCAACCCTCTGCCTGCTCTGGGTGACCCTGAACACCATCATCATCGCAACCTACCTTGTCGAGGGATCATTCACCCAGCCAATTGCAAAGACCACCGCTTTACTGGTACCTTTTGTCATCGCTGGAATCATTGCGGGTGAAAAAATCCATGATAAGGTGAATGAACGAACCTTCAGCATCATTGTATTTGGCATGCTGTTTTTGACAGCTATTTTCATGCTCGTTTTCTAGGAGTCAACAATGCAAGATATCAACTACAGCGTTCCTCTAGACCTGATAGCAAAGAACAGTACAACCATGATCCTTTCGGTACAATCATCCAGATTTGCTCAATATGGGCAAATCCTCACAGGATTCGATTTCCAAGCCCTCCTGGACAAGGCAGAGCGTGTGACACCCATCCCGGACGAGGGGAATATCTATATCCCTTCCCTGGAGGAGCTGGAAACGACAGAGGGCGCAGAGGCCCTCGCCCCCTATTTTGATGGCCAGCCTATACAGATAGGCTTTTGCAATGGGCGAAACAAAAGCATGAATGGCATGGAGTATCACAAAAGCCCCGAGGTCATCATGGCAGTGACAGATTGTGTCCTGTTTCTCTGTCCCTTCGACCATCTTCAGGAGTTTGAAACGGTCAGGACAGTCGATGCAGAGCTTTTCTACCTGCCCAAGGGTGCTGTTGTCCTGATCAAGGCTACCGTACTGCACCTTGCACCCTGCATGGTGCAACCAGAAGGTTTCCGATCGATCATAGTGCTCCCTAAGGGGACCAATGAGCCACTGGAACCCCACGAGATCGAGAAGCGTGACAGTTCCCCTGAAAAGGAAGACCGCCTACTCTTCAAGAAGAACAAGTGGATGCTCTCCCACCCGGAGAGAGAACAGCTTGTCAGCCAGAACGTGCATATCGGTCTGGTAGGTGAAAACAGGACTGTGATGCATCTCTGATAAGTTGCAAAGCTACCAAACCCAAGCCTGAAACAACAGAGAGGATACACCCAAAGACGGCGTTGCATGGAACCTTCATGCAACGCCGTACAAATATACTCTCCCGTATGGATTTACCCGTGTAAGTCCAATGCCTAGGGCTGTGTCACCGTAGCCTGATCAAGCGAAACCAAACTTTGGGCCAGCAACCTACCATCCATCAGAAGAAAGACTCCGCTAGAAGCGGAGCCTTGCTTGCAATTGGAGATTAGCAATACAAACGTAGGTAGGTGATTTTACTGTCAAACATCTTCTTCAGTTTCGCCATCTTCATCCTCGTCATCAAAGAACTCTTCGTTTGCACCTGCTTGGGCACTTTCATAGGAGGTGAATTTCCCCAACACTGATCGCTCATAGGGGTCCAAGACAAAATATCCATCAAACAGCTCGTAGATATCATAAGAATAGGTTTCGCTCGTCCCCTCTTCCTGATCATAACTGCCTTCATAGTTGGCGTTCATCTCCATCCAATCAAACAGTCCACGGTCAACAATGAAGTCCACTTCCTCATCATCGGCCTCACGATCCAACTGGCAGACGCTTACATAATCAATCTCCTCAAAGGGCTCTTTGCCAATGGATTCGTAGTTGGCAACGGCCAGCACCTCCTCAATGGATGAGAACCGGCCCTCGACAGAGAGTTCTACAGGAGTGACTAGGAAGAACTCCTTCTCAAACTCTACAATATAGCTGACTTCAGGGATCTCTCCTTCCTCTGCAGAGCTGAACAGGGTCTTCCTGATCACCCCTTCATCAAGAATCCAGTAGCACAGCTCCTCATCAAAATAGATCTCTGTCACTTCATTCAGGGTCGCAGGAAAGGTGAAATCTGCCAAGCCTTCAGGAAGCCCTGGCAACCGTATCATCTCAATCATCTCTACCGTCTCTTTTTCTTTCATAGGATCCCTCTCTTGAACTGCATTTTTTTCCTCTTCGTGTTGGAAGTATACGCTGGTATCATCAAGTGAGATAGAGAGAGAGCACTCATTCATGTTGGGATTCCCCAATTATTGCTCATCAAAAAATATTGGGTTGTCCCATTGAGGTTGCAAGGGAAGCTGTTTTGAGCAGCTTCCCTTTCTCTGCAATGCCTACCAAAAAGACCAGAGGCCGCACATGCGGCCTCTGTCTGAACTTTATTTGGAGATGAGCATCGTCTTCGGATCAAGACTGACACCCATAAGCTTCCCTTTTTGTGTGGTGCGGGATTTCACCAAGGTCATTACAACCTTATCGTGATCCTCATCGTAGATGAGGCCGATCAGGACATCGATCAGATTTGTGTACTTCTGCATGGTATTGGGAACACCAAACTCATCATACGCTACATCTGCCCGAACTGGAGATACGCTGAACCAAACTTCCAGGTTCATATCAAGTGCGAACTGCTTGATCTTCTTCACATCGTCTTCGGTGGCAACAGTGAGTTTGTACCCATCGAAAAGTATCGCATCCGCCTTAAAAGAGCCATGCTTGATAAGAGTTTCCAAACTGGAGAGCACCTTGTCTATAGTCACGTTCTCCTGACTGAAATTCATCACAACACGGTTGGATAGGATATTATTGTAGACTGAAGCTGCATCAGCAAGACTTCTTCCTTCGGAAACTTCACGAAACACTTCCTTATACCAGTTGATGACATGTTCGACATTACCGGAAAAGGAGACGTGAATGACATGCTGGCCTCTCAACAACTTATCGGTGGCCAGGTGTACCAGACACGCAGTCTTACCAACACCATGACGAGAAACTAGTACGCCCAGATTACCACGACCGAGCCCCCCATCAAGAGATTCCTCAAAAACACGAAGCGGACTCAAGTCGTTCAACTCTTGGATTTCCATATTGCTCACCTCCTAGAAGATTTTTGTTCTGAACCCAGTATACTATAAAAAACTTCAGTTGGGTAGGAATTTGCACGAAAGCGGAAATCCTTAAACAAGTACCCCCCTGCAAATGCTACTCTGCAAGGGGGGATATTGTTGGTACAAGAGAGATTATTTCTGTTCTTTCTTGCGTTTTTCCTGATAGGCCTTCTTCAATTCTTCAGAGACACTCATAGGGACCTTGCCATATTTGCTGATCTCCATGGAGAACTCGCCCTTACCCTGGGTAAGTGAACGTAGTGCTGTGGAATAGCCGAACATCTCAGAGAGAGGGACTTCAGCATAGACCGTACACATAGCATGATCTTCAGTCGAGCTGATGATGATACCGCGTCTCTGGTTGATTGAGGCAAACAGGCTTCCCTGGAACTCGGTGGGAGCCACAACCTCAACCTTCATGATAGGCTCGAGTATGACTGGGTGAGCTTTTTCAAAAGCCTCCCTGAAGGCACTGAGTGCCGCAGTCTGGAAAGCCTGGTCAGAAGAGTCGACCGCATGCCAGGCACCGTCGTTGACAACAGCCCTAACACCGAGGATAGGGAACCCGACCTGGGAACCTTTCTTCATGGCAATCTGGAAGCCCTTATCACAGGAAGGGATGTACTCGGTTGGAATTGTTCCGCCCTTGATCTCATCACCGAACTCGTAGTCCTTGGGATCTTCTCCATCAACAGGCTCCCCAAGGGGCTCAATATATCCGGCAACACGGGCATACTGTCCTGATCCTCCGGTCTGCTTCTTGTGGGTATAGTTGAATGTCGCCCGCTCGGTGATAGCCTCGCGATACGCAACCTCTGGCTGTCCGATCTCAACTTCAGCCTTGTACTCGCGCTTCATGCGCTCGACATAGACTTCAAGGTGCAACTCTCCCATACCCTGGATGATGGTCTGGTTTGACTCAGGATCAACATAGGAACGGAACGTGGGGTCTTCCTTGGTGAAGCGGTTGAGTGCCTTGCCCATATTGTCAGCAGCCT
>CAYMRN010000002.1:0-18200 GCA_964392855.1 uncultured Sphaerochaeta sp. | reverse complement strand
ATCTCGTCATCAACCTCTTGGCTGGTGAGGAACTTGACCCGATTGGGATCGACATCACCCACCAAAGCCTTGAAGGAAGCAGGGGTGTTGTTTTCACACCCCAGGGAGAGGACCAGGACCCCTCCGGCATTGGGGTGGTGGACCAGGTCCGAAAGGATGGTCCGGGTTGCCTCATGGTCAGATCCAAGCTGGGAGCATCCGTAGGGGTGGGTCCAGACATGGATGCCATCATAGTCATAGGAAGCAAACGCATCCTTTGCCCACTCTATGAGATTCTCGGCAACCTTGTTTACACAACCGACTGTGGGGACTATCCACAGTTCGTTGCGGATGCCAATCTGACCGTTGGCACGCCTGTAGGCCTCAATGGTCGGTACTTTCCCCTCCCAAAGCTTGCGCTTCTCTTCAGCCTTTTTCATATATGAGGCGCTTTCTTCTTTGTCGTAATGGTACTCGGCCTTCTCACTCAGCAAGGATTTGATGTTTGATGAGTGGACATGACTGCCCTTGGCGATAGCCTCAGTGGCCACACCGATGGGAAATCCATACTTGATGACGGACTCCCCCTCTTTGATATCCTGGAGGGCAAACTTGTGCCCTTCAGGGATAGCACAGAGCATTGTTACCTCTTTGCCTTCCACCTTCACAACCTCACCCTTGGCCAAGGCCTTGATAGCCACTGCTACGGTATCACTCTCTGCTATCTTAAGCACTGAATAGGTTTGCATAGTATTTGTTCTCCTTTACAGCGCTGCAAGTGCGCTTTTCATTCCGTCCTTCCAGATCGAATTGAGGTGAGCGGTCACCGCTTCCTCCAAGCCCTCTATCAGGGTGAGGTCCTCACCCCACCAGGAGGTGTTGCTGAGGACTGCCTTGGCTATTGCTTGTGCATCCTTTTTCCTGTAGAGCTCGGCAAAAAAGGAGAGCACCTCAGGACTGTCCTGGATGAGGTAGGTCTCATCACCCCTTTTCCCCGTAAGGGCTGGCCCGTCAAACTCGGTCCCCTCATAAAAGCTGATGAGGGCGGCAAGGGAGAAGACAAGATGGGGGGGAAGTTTCTTGAACTTCTTTTGGTAGCCCACGAGGGAAGGCAGGTCACGGGTCTTGAACTTGCTCACTGAGTTGAGCGATATGCTCAGCAGAAGATGGGGGTTGAACGGGTTTTCAAACCGCTCAAGCACATCAGAGGCATACTCCTTGAGCATATCCTTCGGGCCATCCATCGATGGGATTATCTCGTCAAAAATAGCCTTGTACATAAAAGGATACAACACATTCTTATCCGCTATACAGTCTTGTACGGTATTGAGCCCTGCCTGGTAGGCTGCAAGGACGGTGAGGGTATGGGCTCCGTTGAGGATACGAACCTTGCGTGTCCTGTAGAAGCTCATGTCGTCAGTCCAGACGACATTCAAGCCGGCTTTGGAAAATGGCAGCTCATCTTCGTGAAACTCCTTGTGACACTCGATGACCCAGAGGTGGAATATCTCAGCAGACACCAGAAGGTTGTCCTGGTAGCCGAGTTTGGAGCAGAGGGATGCAGCTTCATCTTTGGGGTAACCGGTGACAATACGGTCGACCAAGGAGTTGCAAAAGTCACAGGCCTCGTCGATCCAAGTCAGAAAAGCCTCTTCCAGCTTCCACTCAGTGGCATACTGTTTGACAATGCGCTTGAGGTTGTCCCCATTCTTGTCGATGAGCTCACAGGGGATGATGATCAGGCCTTTGGTCCTGTCCCCCTTGAAGGCCTGGTACCGCTTGTAGAGGAATGCGCACACCTTGCCGGGGAAGGAGGTCTGGGGCTTGTCCTCCAGCTTGTCCCCCTCGTGGTAGGCGATGCCCGCTTCAGTGGTATTGGAGAAGACAAAGCGAAGGTCCTCGCTACTGGCAAGCTCCATATAGGCTTGGTAGTCCTTTTCCCTATAGGGGTTGAGACAGGCCTCAACGCTGTTGATGGTCCTGTACTGCTCAACGGTCTTGCCACCCTGTATTCCCTTCAGAACTGTGGTATAGAGCCCTTTTTGCTCGTTGATCATATCGCAAAGGCCATGCTCGATGGGTTGGACAATTACAACGTTGCCGTTGAAATCACCCTTTTCGTTGAGGATATCTATTTTCCAATCTGCAAAGGCCCTGAGGAAGTTTCCTTCCCCATATTGTAGGACTCGGACAGGTCTCTTTACTGGTTTTTTGACGGCTGTGATTGCTTGCATGGCTTACTCCTTAGACGGTGTGGTAATAGGGTTTTTTCTCCAAACAGGGTGTGCCCCATAAAGGCACATATGGTCTGCTGAAATACAATTCCAAAAATAACGGGAAGAGCTGTCTTTGCAGGGAAAAACTCGATGGAAAGTACGAGTGCTGCACTGATGTTTCGCATGGATGAGGCGAAGGTGATGCTTTTGATCTCCGCCAAAGGTATCTTGGCCAGCTTGCCTAGGCTATAGGCGATAGGATAGCCGCTTGCAGCGAGGAAGGCACAAAGCAGCGCTATGGGAAGATAGGCCCAAGAAGCATCTGAGAGCAACCGCTCTGAGACCTGGGACGTGTTTACAACAATGACAAAGAAGAGCGCTACCTTGGAGAACGGCTTTATCGATGGAGTCAGATAGATGTTGACCCCCCCTTTGGTAAGGCTGTTCAGCAACACACCCAACAGCGAGGGTATGACAACCATCTTCACCAGCGAAAGCATCATCGACGTACTGTCTATGACTACGTTGCTTTGGGTAAGGAAGCTTATGGTAAAAGGGGTCAGTAGGGGGGCCAAGACCGTCGATATAAGGATAAGGGTAAGGGATAGGGCTCCATCACCCTTATAGATTGCACTCCAAATGTAGCCTGAGACGGCTGTCGGTATGGAGAGTAGGAGCACATAGCCGGTGACCACAGCAGGCTCCGTTCCGAAAAATAGGGAGGCGAGTGCCCAAGCGAGAATCGGCATGATGATGTTGGTGCCCAGGAAAAAGACAAGGATGTTTTTGGGCTTCCTGACTACCTTTAAAAAACTGGAGGGGTTGATGCCCAACGCTCCTGTAAAAGTTAGGAAGGCAAACATCCAAGTTACTGAGGGCTTCATCCACGAGACACGTGAACCCAAGATAAGGCCCAGGAGTACTCCACTGGGAGTGAGGATCGGCATAAGGCGGTCAAGAGCTTGGTTCAGTCTGTTAAGACCTGTCTCGAAGGATTGGAATTGAAACATTGTTCCAATGATATCCTTGAGTAAGTTGGACTGTCAAGCTTAGTGTTGTTCTGGGATTGTCTAAACGAGAGGTTTCTTGGAAATCAGGAGACATGCTAAGAAGCAGATCCCTTTTGTAGTAATCCATTGTACAATGCCAGGTGAGGATCTAGACTGTGTAGACAACAGGTATCTCTTCAAGCTTGGAGAACAGACGATGAAAAGTAGGGGCAACCAGAGACTAGGCTTGGTTTTGGTATCAGGGGATACCGCCCTCTCTTTGCGTTTCAGCTCTTCTGTTGGGCGTCTGGCCAAGCGTTCAGAAATCTCCCTCTTTGTCTTCTCAGCAGGGCTGCCTACCAAAGAGCAGATCGAGGGGCGTGAGTTTACCGCAATGATCCTGTTCGCAGACCCGCTCCTGGTAGAAGAGGATGATCTCTTCGATCTCTCACTGTTTGGTTCTATCCCCTGCATATTGGTCAACTTCCGCCAAAAAGGGTTTGTCTCGCTGACGTGCGATCCCTATTCTGCTGTCAGGGCTCTGTTGGATCACTGTCTTGATGACAAGCGCCAGATTGCCTGTATTCAAGGCCCCTTGCACAACAGCCTGGCCATCAAAAGCTTTCAGGCATATAGGGACATGTTGGCAGATACAGGCCTCCCCCTTGATTTCAAGCTGGTCTCTGATATTGGCCTGAGTGAACTCATCGAGCATAGGGCTCTGGTTCCCGGAACGGATTTCGATGCGCTCTGCTGCTTTGGCGATGCACAGGCCCTCTCTCTTGGCATGTATCTTGAGGACAAGGGAACTGTCATTCCCATAGTGGTCGTTGGTAGCCAAGGGGGAGGGCCTCACCCTTCTGTAGTCCTGCCCATATCCCAGATGGCACTCTCTGCATGGGAGATGGCCCTCTCTGGCGCACATGATGACCATGTGTTCGATTGTTCCTTGTATCTCACCGGCGAAATCGATCAATCCTCGCTGTTCACCAACAAGCAGGCCCTACTGTCCAGTGTGGTCCAGGGCTATGACCTTGATGAGGAGGACGCAGAAACTATCCAAAAGGTCATTGAAGCTTGTGCATCCCTTGATGAGTCAGTGATGAATATGCTCGAGCAGAGCATCTCGAAGTTTCTTGCAGGGGGGGGCAGCCTGTTGCTCCTTCAGAGGCTCTTGGTCGGGTTTTCACAACTAAACCAACCCCTTGTTTCCCGCCTGCTGCTCCATAGCGCCGCAATACAAGCCTCTATGCTTGATAAGCGACAAAGCTTTCTCGTCCAGATCGAGAAAACCCTACGTGAGAAACCCCAGGATGTTGCTGCCATCATGGACGGGTACCTTGCCATAAGCAGTTGGTTTGTGGTCCAGCAACATGTCAGGAGCAGGGTGATAGCTGGCATGCATGGAGGTGCCGGTTATGAAGAGGCCCAATTCGTATCCTTCGATAGTGATCTGCTTCCCCCTTCGCTAGCACCTCTGCTCAATGAGGGGTGTTGGCTCTCCATCGGCTTGGATCATGGGAGCAAGGCAGGGTACTTGCTATTGAAGACCTGCTTCATCCAAACCGAACAGGTCCTCCTGCTGAAGGCCCTCTTCTCAAGTCTGCTCGTGGCAGAAGAGGATATGGGTTCAGAGGAGTGTATCGTTGCCATTGGTGATGGGCCGGCAGATTTAGCCCTGCGCCTCAAGGGCTTTAGGCACGTACTGCTACATGACCAACATGAGTTCTTTCCTGCCCTAGAAAATAGTCATCCGGGACTTGTGATAGTAGAAACGGTTGATACCCCCTTTTTCGACGAGCTTCGATCGAAGGCAAAAACCGCATCAACACCAATTGTGTTGGTTAAGGAGGCCTTTACTCCCCAAGATGCAGAGGCTGTGATGCTTATACCCCACCTGATCATGGTACACAGATCTGTTTCCTCCGATAGGGCCTTTCTTGTACGAATCGCTTCGATCGTCGCCGGGGAATCGCAGAATATCCCCACAATGACTGCTGCCCTGGTCAAGGGTGCTGTCGCATATATCGATGCCCATGCGAAAACTCAGTTTTCCCGATGGGAACTCGCTGATGCAGTCAATGCAAGCGAAGATTATCTGGGAAGGGTCTTTCGTAAGGAGATGGGGCTTCCCCTTTGGGACTACTTGCATATCCATAGGATTGCACTAGCAACAGATATGCTCAAGAAAACCCCCCTGAGCATTACCGAGATAGCGTATCAGACAGGTTTTAAGGATTTGGCATACTTTTCACGGGTCTTCAGGAAGGTCATGGGTTTCCCTCCCAGCCAACTCCATTCTCAACAAAGATCCAGATCGTAGCTGAAATCACTATGAAAGGCTTATGGGCATGGGACAGAGCGGAGACCCTTTTGGGTTTTATTGCCCAGTCCTGTTTGACAATGGCAGGGAGTGGATTGTAAAATAGGGAAGAAATGGTTCTGTATGATCTTTCAAACAACAGGAACAACAGAGTGCTGTCATTGGCTTGGATATAAAGTCGAGAGACCCCTCTTTGAAGTTCTATACCAAGAGCTGAATGGATTTGCATTGAAAAAGAGGTAATGCAAACGTTGTTCCCCCAAGGATGATTTTTCATATAAAGTTCGCTTTCTTTTCTCCATGCACCAAAGGTAGCCCTTCTATGGTAGTATTGGGTTATCTTGCAGTACGCACAAGGCGTATCCTCATAGGGAGTTCACCAATGGGCTACATCATAGAAATGTTACACATTCGCAAGGAGTTTCCTGGGATTGTCGCTAATGACGATATCTCCTTGCAGGTGAAACAAGGGGAGATCCATGCCATTCTTGGCGAGAATGGTGCGGGAAAGTCTACCCTGATGAGCATGCTTTTTGGTTTGCGTCGCCATGATAGCGGACAGATCTTGGTAAGGGGAGAAGAGGTCTCCATCCATAGCCCGAAGCGAGCCACTGCTTTGGGCATCGGCATGGTCCACCAGAATTTCCAGCTTGTGCACAATTTTACGGTGGCTGAGAACATCCTCCTTGGAAAAGAGGGCCGGTTTTTCCTAGGCCGCCGCCCAGAAGCGAAACGCATACGGGCCCTTTCAAAAAAATATGGGCTGGATGTCGATCCTGCTATGATAATCGGGGGTAGCACAGCGGACATGGCTCTGCGTGTTGAGATCCTCAAGATGCTCTATCGGGACGCTGAGGTCCTGATATTTGACGAACCGACTGCATCTCTTACCCCTTTGGAGATTATCAACCTGATGCATGGTATGCGCACCTTGGTGGCAGAAGGGAAAACAATCATCTTTGTCACAGACAGGATTCACGAGGTCAAGGTTATTGCCGACCGGTGCACCATCATCAGAGAGGGCAAGCTTGTCGGGGTGGTGGATGTGGAAAAAACCTCACAGGCTGAGATGTTCTCCATGATGGCCGGCCGTCCTGTAAGCTTCCAGGTCCAGAAGAAACCCCCACAGGCAGGTAGGAGCATCCTTGAACTCTACGACCTAGAGATGACGGGCAAAAGGAAGTCATTCGGCTTGAAGGGATGCAACCTTTCGATAAAGAGCGGAGAGATTGTAGGGATAGCAGGGGGGGAAGGAAACGGCCAGACCTCCCTGGTTGAAGCGATAACCGGCTTGAGGCAGGTTGAGGGGGGCACCATCATCCTCGATGGCAATGACATAACCCATGCATCAGTGCGTAAGCGCAATGAGATTGGATTGGGCCACATCCCCTCCGACAGGCAGGGCACCGGCCTGGTCATGGGCAGTTCCCTCTCCGATAACATCGCCATCAAGGAGTGTTACCATCCTCCCTTCAGCAAGCGGGGGATCATTGACGACTCCTACAAGGAGCAGCATGCACAGGATGTGGTTACCCAGTTTGGAGTACTTAGTGATGATGGGATTTTTTCCCTTGCGCATACACTGTCAGAGGAGGACCAGCAAAAGCTCATCCTCGGGCGTGAGCTCACCAGAGAGCCGCCGCTGCTTATTGCAGTAGAGCCCACCAGGGCTTTGGGTGTCGATAGCTCTGAGTATATCCACTCCCAACTGGTTGCACACCGGGACAAGGGCCTTGCTGTCCTGCTGGTATCCTCTGATTTGGATGAGATCTTCAATCTTTCTGATAGGATTGCAGTCATGTACGCAGGCCAGGTCATAGGTGTGGTGAATACCCAAGATACTGATATGATCACTGTCGGTAAGATGATGCTGGGCATTGCGCAGAAGGATGGCTCACGATGAGAGATAAGCAATTCAGAGGGAGGCAAACCAATACCTTCTTCGTTGCCATCATATCCCTCCTATCGGGTCTTCTCGCAGGAGCCCTCCTTATGGCATCGATAGGGAGCAACCCCTTGCTCGGATACAAATATCTGGTCCAAGGGGCGCTGATGAACAGCTTTCAGGTTGGAAACACCCTTGCCACTGCAACAAATCTCCTGCTGGTAGGGCTCTCGGTTGCCATTGCCTTTAAGGCGGGCCTGTACAACTTTGGAGCCTCAGGCCAGATGCTGGTGGGAGGGATGACTGCCTCCCTTATAGCCCTTAGGACCACCGCACTTCCCCATCCTCTCGCCCTGGCTATCCTTATCCTCTCAGCCCTCCTTGGAGGAGCGCTATGGGGTATCATCCCAGGACTTTTGAAAGGTTTGCTTAACGTGCATGAGGTGCTGTCGACCATGCTGATGAACTGGATAGCCTACTGGTCAGTCTGCTATTTTGCTCCAGCACTCCTTTTTGAGTCTGATTTGGGTATTGCCCATCTCTTGCGCCTCTCTTGGCTTTCCAAGCTCTTTAACGGCTCCTCTCTCGATCTGGTACTCTTTGTGGCAATCGCCGCTCTCATCATCATCAAGTTCACCCTGGACAAGACAACCTTTGGCTTTGAGCTGAAGGCTGTGGGGTCGGCTAGGGATTGTGCTGAGTATGCAGGCATCAAGGTCAAGGCCTACATGGTCCTCTCCATGATGATGGCAGGAGGTCTTGCCGGCCTGGCCGGCCTCGCATTTCACTCGCTACCTATGCAAGCGGGGTTTCTCCCTTCCCAGGGTTTTGATGGCATTGCAGTAGCTGTGTTGGCAGCGGGCAATCCTTTGGGTGTGGTCTTCAGTTCCCTGTTCTTCGGCCTTCTCAAGTCGGGTAAGGCTTTCATGTGCACCAAGACCGGCATCCCAGCAGAAATTGCCGATATCATCATAGCGCTCATCATCTACTTCTCAGCCTGTACTCTTCTGTTCAAAAAACTATGCAGAGGGAATAAAGTGAAAATCACCAAGTCTGCTGATGATAGAAACAAGGAGGTGTAAAACCATGTGGCTAACCGTTACTGAGTTCTTTCCCCTGATACTAGCCTATGCGGCACCTATGCTGGTCACCTCCTTGGGCGGGCTGTACAGCGAACGAAGCGGTGTCACAAATATCGGCCTAGAGGGCCTTATGCTTGTCGGCTGTTTTGCTTCAGCTGTCACCATCAAGCTGACAGAGGCGACCTTGGGCGCCAACTCCCTGCCTGTAGGCCTTCTTGTTGGTGTTGGTGCAGGGGCACTGCTCTCCTTGTTGCACGCTGTAGCTTCCATACATTTTCATTCTGACCAGATGCTCAGTGGAATGGCCATCAACATGCTGGCTGGAGCGCTCACCCTCTTTCTTGCCAATACTCTCTTAGGAAGTACTATCGTGCGTGTTCCCATGAGTATTGTCCAGACGAGCATCCCGTTCTTCTCCAGGATACCTATCATCGGGCCCCTGTTCTTCAGCAAGAGTTATTGGACAACATGGATGAGCCTGCTTATCTGGGCCCTTTCCTGGATTTTACTCTACAGGACCTCCTTTGGCTTGCGCCTGAGAGCTTGTGGCGAACACCCCTCAGCCGTTGCTTCTGCAGGTGTCAATGTGGCCCTGATGCGCTACTTTGGTGTTGTCATCAGTGGTGCCCTCGCAGGGCTTGGTGGAGCCATCATCTTGGTGACCTACTCGGGTGAGTTCAACGGAACCGTTGCTGGAGTAGGGTTCCTCTCCCTTGCTGCCTTGGTTTTTGGGCAGCGGAAGCCTCTTGGCATCCTCGGTACGACCTTTATCTTCGGCATGGCTACCGCTATCGCTGATAATCCGCAGGGTGTCCCTCTCTTCCATTCGCTCTCGCCTGCTCTATGCAAGATGTTGCCCTATCTGGTAGCGCTTCTCGCCCTGGTGATCTTTTCCAGGAAGTCGAGGGAGCCGAAAGCGATGGGTGACCAGTTATGAGGGGTGTGTGCACCCTTGGGCACTTGAGGAAAGAGTGGAAAGCCATAGGGGTATATGCTAGGATATCCGAAGTAGGGCTTGTGTTCGTATTGCTTGTCTTGCAGTGAGATTACCCTAAGAAAAGTCATGGACGCATACTCTTTTGTCTCCTGGGATAAGAGAGATAGTTCCGGTTGTCTATAGCTCGTGACTGCCAGCATACGCGAACCAAAAAAGATAGTTTTACAATTGCCGTGTTACATTGGAGGACATATGGAGAATCTGAACGAGAGGATGCAAGAGGCTGCGATGTACATTACCTCGCGTATCGGCGATGAGCCTGTGCTAATAGGCATGGTGCTGGGAAGTGGATTGGGAGACCTGGCAGAGCAGCTGGATGATCGGATCTCCATATCCTATAAGGATATTCCTTTCTTTCCCGTATCGACTGTCTTTGGCCATAAGGGCCGTTTGGTAGTGGGTATCTTGGAAGGGAAGCGTGTGATGTGCATGCAGGGGCGGTTCCACTACTATGAGGGCTACGGGATGGATCAGGTGGTATTCCCCATCCAGGTGATGCATGCCCTGGGCATCAAGGACCTGTTGGTCACCAATGCGGCCGGCGGGGTGAACACCTCCTTCAAGTCCGGGGACCTGATGCTGATAACCGACCATATCAAGCTTATCGCTGACAGCCCGATGAGAGGGCCCAATAATGATAGGCTGGGACCCCGTTTCTTTGACATGAGCTGTGCCTACGACAAGACCTTGATGGCCCTTGCCCGAGAACAGGCCGCCTCCTTGGGGATGAAGTTACAGGAAGGGGTCTACATGTTCTTTGCCGGACCTTCCTTTGAGACTCCTTCTGAGATCAGGGCAGCACGTATCTTAGGTAGTGATGCTGTGGGCATGTCCACCGTCCCTGAGGCGATTGCAGCAAGCCATATGCGCATGAAGGTGCTTGGCATCAGCTGCATCACCAATATGGCAGCAGGGATCCTGGACCAGCCTCTCAACCATGAAGAGGTGATTGAGACTGGAGAAAAGGTCAAGGAAGCGTTCGCCTCCCTGATCCGTGGGGTCACCCGCTCATGGCCGCTCTGAACAGAGAGGCCAGTGCCCTGATCAGGAAGCTCGGCCTTGAACCGCTTGCAGGGGAGGGTGGGTACTTTCGCAAGTACTATACCCACCGCAGCGGATCTGCAATCCTTGGAGGGACCATCTACTACCTGGTTACCGAGGATAGCTTCTCCAGCCTGCACTGGCTGCCAACCGATGAGCTGTGGTACTTCTTGCAAGGTTCCCCTCTTGAGCAGCTGATACTCTACCCTGATGGAAGGCATTCGCTCTCCCTCCTTGGGCCGGTAGGAGAAGGGATTGCACCGCTGTCCATCGTTCCCGGAGGGTGTTATCAGGGGACAAAGCTCCTTGAAGGGGGGTATGCCCTCTGTGCCACTACCATGTGTCCCCCTTATGACCAGAGCCGTTACAAGCAAGGCAGTAGGGAGTTGGTGCAGGATTATCCGACCTGCACTCGTCTGGTGGATTTCTTGCGTGAGGAGGACCGATGAGAACAGTCCTGGTAACCGGAGGGACAAGCAACCTGGGTAGGGCCATCTGCCGCCTTTATATCCAGGAGGGGGATCAGGTCACCGCTACCTATGCCCACAACAGGGAGGGTGCCCTTGCCCTGAAGAGAGAGCTTGGTGATAGGCTGACCATTGAGGAGTTGGACCTGCTTGATGAACGGAGTATCATATCCCTGTTCTCCAGGCTTGGACAACTCGATGTGCTGGTGAACAACAGTGGTCTCTTCACCCTGGCTGACCAGGAGAGCCTGGATGCTTCTGAATGGGACAGGGTCTTTGATACCAATGTGAAAGGGCTCTTTCTTGTCACCCGCAGTGCTCTTCCGCTGCTCAAGCAATCCCCTTCTGGTTCTATTGTAAACATAGCCTCGATCAATGCCTTGCACCCGGGCTTTGGGCAGACAGCCCACTATGATGCCTCCAAGGGCGCTGTAGTCGCCTATACCAAAAGTCTGGCTGCAGAGGTTGCCCCCATCAGGGTCAACGCTGTTGCACCGGGCCTGCTCGATGCCCCTTATCTTTCTGATGTAGACAATCCCGTACGGGCCATGTTTGAAAGCCGTGCGCTTCTGAGGCGAATGGTAAAGGTTGAAGAGGTTGCCTCCAGTGTGGTGTTCCTTTCCCATGCAGAGGCGATAACTGGCCAAACACTCGTCGTAGACTGTGGATACCTGGTAGGATAGCGATGAAAATACTCTGTATTTCCGATGAGACTGACCCCCTGATCTACTCCAAGAACATCGCCTCCCGCTACGGCGATGTTGATATTGTGCTTGCAGCAGGTGATCTGCCGCTGAAGTATTACGAGTTCATCATCTCGTCGTTGAACAAGCCCCTCTATTTCGTGTTCGGAAACCATAACTTGGAATACCTGCACCAGTTCAACACCTCCTCCACGATAGTGCAGTATGGTTATACCGACAGCCAGGGCTCTATGGACTTGCTGCCTTCGTTTGGTGGGGATTTTGTTGATGGGAAAGTTGTCTATGACAAGCGGAACAAGCTCATCATAGCAGGCCTTGGTGGCTCCATGCGGTATAATAAGGGCAAGCACCAGTTCACCGAGCGGGAGATGTTTTTCAGGATAGTGAAGATGGTGCCGCACCTGCTGTTCAACCGGCTGTTCCGCGGTCGCTATGTGGATATCCTGCTAACCCATGCGGCACCCCTTGGATTGGGTGATGATACCGATCGATGCCACCGGGGATTTGCCGTATTCTTGACCTTCATGGAGTGGTTCAAGCCAAAATACCTCCTGCACGGTCATATCCACTTGCATGATTTGAATGCTAACAGGCATACTGTATTTAAGGAAACCAAGATCATCAATGTCTTTCAGAACTATATTCTGGAGGACCCTTCGCTAGGAGAGGTTAGAGGCAGTGGCAATTAACATGTCCCATCAGGCTCGAGAGGATTTTGAAAAGGCCCGTGCACGGGGAAGGATGCAGTCCCTCCTGGGAAGCCTTGCCTGGAAGAATACGGACCTGCTCTCCCTCTATGCGGTTACTGAGCTGATCAAGCCGAAGAATGAGACCTATCTGGGCATGCAGACTATCGAAGTGGACAAGATCATAGGCAGCGAGGGAAGGTATCAGGACTTTACCCTTGCCTTCTACCCCAAGAAGGAGATGTTGCGCTCCCGTTGGCAGAGTATCGACCAGGCGGCAATAGACTATGTGATCCTCCCCCCGATCTCCGTATACAAGGTAGGAGAGTGGTACTTCGTTCGTGACGGAAACCATCGGGTGTCTGTCGCAAAGACCCAGGGCATCGAGTTTATCGATGCTGAGGTAGTCGGCCTGGATACTGAGATACCCCTGGAACCTGGACTGACTATGAAGCAGTTGGCCAAGCGCGTTGTTGAGTATGAGCGTGAACGTTTCATAGCACAGTACACCCCCACATACCTGCCTATGGGCCAGATCAATTTTACCTCACCAGGCTCCTATCCTGAGATGGTCAACCACATTCTTGTGCACAAGTACTATATCAATGAGGGAAAGGATGAGGAGCTGAGCTTTGAGACAGCGGCACGATCGTGGTGCGATACCGTATACATGCCCATCATCGAGGAGGCACGCAGGGCCAAGCTCTTATCCTCCTTCCCTGGCAATACTGAAGGGGACCTCTACATGTGGATAGTCCGCCATTGGGATAACCTGAAGCATATGAGTGGAAGCCATGAGGTCTCCATAGAGAGTGCCACCAATGACTATAAGGTCCGCTATGGAAAGGGAAGGTTCAAGCGGTGGCTCTATAGGATACGGGAATTCTTCTCCAAGGATTCTGATGCAAACGTGGAGTACAAGCCGTAAGGCCTGATCATGGCTTTGCATCTGTAGGGTTTTTTGAGCAGTAGGAAGCGAGTAAATGCCAGCTGGTATGCCAGAAACGATGCAGCAAAAATATCACATGGGATACCAATACAAACAGAGGAAGCGGCTTTCGTCGCTTCCTCTGTTTGTATTGGTACCCAAAGACTACTGCTACTCTTCCTCGTCCTCCTGGACATAGGCGCTGAGGATGTCGGCATACATCTCCATCTCCTTGCCCAGCCTGTCACTCGGACGGATGGAATCCTCCCTACCTGCCAGATGGACGATGCCTGCAACCGGTTGGTCGTAGCTGTCGAGCTCCTCATGGACACCGTAGGGGATGTGCAGCATACCCATGCTCTGTGCCCAGTAGATCAGGGCACTGAGGGTGTGGGCCCCCTCGCAGGTGGAGTGGGAGCAACTGGTGAAGCATGCAAAGAACTTGCTTTCCAGGCTCTGGTTCTTGCTGAGGGGGAGGGTGGTGTCCAGAAAGGTTTTCATCTCCGCTGAGGTGTTGCCAAAGCGTGTGGGACTACCCAATATGACCATATCACTCTTTAGGAGGGTTTCAGCACTCGCCACAGGGAGGGCGAGGATGTCCTCATAAAAATCGTTGGTTGTTTCCTGGGTATTCGCCCAGATATGCAAATCAGGATCTTCGACACGGTAGAGCCGTGCATCTACATTGCGCTCGATCATGAGCTCCTGCAAATACGATCCGATGATATAACAGTTACCGCTTACACTGTGAATTATGATGGAACAACGCTTCATAGCAGACCTCGCTTGTAATGTTCTTACGTAAAATATACTACAAAAAACCTCTGTTGTGTAAAAAAAACGGAATACCCGTCATCAGCACCAGGCAGTATAGAGCCCCTCACGTTGATCTACGAATACTTTCGAGCCATATACTGATGAGAGAACCTCTTCTCGGATAATCTCGCTTTTTGGGCCATCAGCAACAATTTTGCCTTTGCTCATGACTACCACACGTTGGATCGCTGGTATTATCTCACTTAACTCATGGGTGGCGAGGATCAGGGTTTTCCCCCTCCTGTCCAGCTGCTCAAGCGAGGACCTGTACTGGTGTCGGGAGGGGAAGTCGAGGTTCGAGCCAGCTTCGTCTAGCAACATCACCTGCGGGTCATGCACACTGGCACGACAAAGCAGGACACGCCTCGCCTCACCGGAGGAGAGGCGGTTCATCTGCTTCTCCTCTAGGTGCCAGACTTCAAAGCTTCTCATGACCTCTTCAACCCTTAGCAGGTGTTCTTTTGTCACCTGGTGATGAAAATCCAGCCCAATGGAGCTGAAGAAGCCTGATGCGACTATCTCCCACGCCCTATAGGTGCTGTTGCATAGGTACTGCAAGGATTGAGAGACTATGCCCAACTCTTTTCTCAGCTCAAGCACATGCCACCGGCTCTTTCCAAAGAGAACCCTTTTTGAAAGGGGGTTGTAGAGGGGGTGGACCTCTTCGGTGATAACCTGGACCAAGGTTGACTTGCCAGCACCATTCGGACCGATTATCGCGACATGTTCGCCAGAATTGACTGTAAAGGATACGTCGTCAAGAATTGCCTTTCCCTGCCTCTGTACTGTGGCATGGGAGATCTCAATGATGGGTGTGAGCATAAGAAAAGCCTCCTCGGTGGACTATAGCACAGAGGAGGCCTCTTACAGAAGAACTGGTAGCGTTAGGCGTATTCTACTGCACTTTCATCAGGATACCGGTCATTCACCTTGTTTTCCAACGTGGTGAGGGTGACCAACACCAGGGCAACTGCCAAATCTGTCTGGCCGTTCTGGAGGGCTTCGCACAGATAGGAGTAGTCCCTAGCCCGTTTCTCAAGCTGTGTCGGGGTGAATTTGATGTCATTCAAGGCTGTGACTAGCATAGGGGCAAGGTTGTCATAGATGCTGCACAGGATCTGATTTCCATTTGCGTTGATGAGGATGTGATGGAATTCATTCTCAGCGTCCTGGAACATTTTCAGACCTTCAGCATCTTTTTTGAAAATTCTGGGCACTGCAGCTTCCATAGTGTTGCTCGCCTTCCAGAGTTGAGCGAGGTATTCCGTACGATTCTCAAGCCGGGTAAACTCTCGTGCCGCACTGGTTGCAACTGAGATGCGTACCTGCATGAGGTTTCTCATGAGCTTGCCTGTGCTGATGTGACTGTTGACAAGTTTAGTGGAGAGGGAACCCACATACTGGTCGAGGTTGTTGCTGCGTATCTGAGCTCGCCTTCCTTGTGAGATGGTAACAAGCCCCTTCGCCTCAAGCAGTTTCAAGGCTTCGCGTATGGGGCGGCTGGAAGTTTGGAACTGATCAGCCAGCTTCTGTTGTGAGGGTAAGAAACTCCCTGTTTTCAGGGTGTTGTCCAATATCATTGTCTCAAGAGCCTTGGCTATCTTAGCTGATTTAGTTTCAGAAATATAATTCATTCTGATATCCTTTATGTATGCAAACTTGGTGAGAACCTAGCATGTCATAAGTTCTATGTTGCTTGCTAAATGTAAAGTAACCCAGTTTGTAACTTTATGCAATACTTATATATCAGAAAAGTTATATATGTCATCAGTTTCCAAATACTAGTCTAATAGCATACATTGATCATACTTTTGACATAAGAATTTACCTTTGGAAAAATGATAAATACTTATAGGATTTATATTTCTCAGTATAAAAAAACAGAGAAGGTGAGACTTCTCTGTTTTTTCACGCATACAAGCTAGTCAGAATTTGAGGGATTCAAACTTGTCCTTGATGTTGGTCAGGTTTACCAAGGTAAGTGCAACGGCAAGGTCAGTCTGTCCATTTTCCAAGGCCTCAACAAGGTAACGATACTCGTTGACCTTTTTGCGCTGTTCGGCGTAGGACTCTGGAAGTCTGTCCAGCGCATTGTAGAGCTGAGGGGCAAGGTTCTCATATATGCTGGTAAGGATGGCGTTGTCGTTCGACTTGATCAAGGTGGCATGGAATTCAAAGTCGGTCTGCTTGAACTGCTCGATTGCCTCTGTATCCTTTCCGCTTTCAAGGGAGGGGAGCAGGTGTTCCATCTTTGTACAGCAACGGTCGAGCGAGCGGACGATAAGCATCCTGCTGGGATCACGGGAGAGTTCCCTGGTGGCGGATACCTCGATGGTGGTCCGCACCTGCATGAGGTCGGTGAGCAGTTTCTTGTCAGGTGTCTGGTTTCTGATCATGGAGATGGAGAGGGACTCGACAAACTGGTCAAGGTTGTTGCTCTTTACCAGAGCCCTTTTGCCCTGTTTCACTTCGATCAGGCCCTTTGCCTCAAGGTTCTTGAAGGCTTCGCGGACACTTCTGCTGCTTGCGCCAAACTGGGTGGCAAGGGTGTGCTGGCTAGGTAAGCTCTCTCCGGCTTTGTATTTCTTATTGAGGATCATCTCCTCAAGCTGATTCGCTATCATTGTTGATTTTGTTTCTGAAGCAATTGGTAATATCATGTGGTCCTCTTTGACTGTCGCACCTATTAGGAGTGCCTATTCTGGTAACTTCTTACATAAGGAAGTCCTATGCTTGCATAGTACCTCTTATAGAGAGAAAAGACAATGCATTCTTGATATATTATGTAAGAAGTTAGATAATGTTTGTACGGCAAGAAGGCACGTTGCTAGAATTGACCTGATAATATAATTATATATATTAAATTGATTTAAGAAATTATAATACAATATTATCTCTTTGCATGGTTGTAATACTTCTTTCAAAGTGACATAAGGGAATACCTATCAGGGATGTGGTGAGTGCATGTTCCTCTTCCCAGATGGCTGAATTTTAGGAAGGGATTGGGATATGTGCAAAGGTGTCATAAGATAAATAAATGCAATTCTTTTCAATATATAGCAATAAAAAATATTATAAGTAAATGATTCAAATTAACTACTAAACTCCATGTCGTTCTTGACACAAGTTTCTTATTGACGTTATAGTTAGATGGGAATTAGACCGGAATGCCCTTGCACGCTTCCTGAGGAGGACAACCAAGATATGAAAAAATATCTTCTTATACTATATATTCTCTTACTGACACTGGCCCTTGGAGCGGCTAACCCAGCTAGTGTGAGTATCACACTCACTACATCTGTTCCTGGGTATCTGTTGCATGGGTTTTTAGATTCACCCGGAAGCACAGCTTTCGGCGAGGCATCACCCACTGTTGATAACGCTTTTGATCCAGCAGGTGCTACTCTGAATTATGGGATAAAGACCAATGCAGGGTTGCCCCTGATCGTTAAGGCTACAATCCATGATTTTGCCCAACAGGAGGATGTTCCCCAACCGGCCACTATATCTATTAGCCAGGTAAAGGTTGGTTCAGAGGTCGGTTCTACCATCTTGCCATACAACAGTACGAATACGTATAGTTTGCTGACACTTGAGCCTGTATCTGGGAAGATTTTTTATCCCTATACCTTGACAGTCTATGCTAACCAGACGCAAGTTCAGAATTCTCCAAGGGGAGAGTATAAGTCTACAGTTGAAATCAATATTGGCATTAACGACTAAGCGTCTTGAAGGTCAGTATGCAGAAATGAGGTGCCTAAAACGGCACCTCGTTTCTTTATCCACTCGGCTGAGAAATCCCAGTTCTCTTAAGGGGCTGGGATGAATCAGAGCAGATTTTGTATGTATGTTCGTATTACTTCTGTGGAAGCATCGCCTACAGAACAAGCAAAGTAACCCCCCAGACCAAAAAGTACGTTCATTCCAAAAATGCTTTTCCTTTTCTGTCCTTGCACTTGGGCAAGTCGGTACATGACCTTGGATATGCTGACTTTGTCTCACGATTGAAGCAGAAAGCCGCAGAGACAGGGGCCAATGTCATCCAAGTGGACAAGTGGTATCCAAGCTCAAGACTCTGCAGCAACTG
>CAYMRN010000001.1:4587-18628 GCA_964392855.1 uncultured Sphaerochaeta sp. | reverse complement strand
TGCTGGATAATCTCCTTTCAGGCTTTTTTTCTCATGATCCCATCCGAGGCCATCAAGCAGGGCCTTGGTAAAATACCCATGGATATGCAGGGCATTTTTGGGTTCCTTGCTGGTATTGTCCCCTGTTGTCGCAGCCAGCACAAATAAGGAGGGGGAGTATCGCTCTGAGGAGAAGTAGGTGGCGAAGGCTTCATCGAGGAAATGATGTTTCTCGATCAGGGAGACTGATGATCCGCTACCCTCCACAAAGGAGCCGCAATAACAGCTGTCCAGGATCAGCAGCTGTTTCCCAGGCAACGAAGCAAGTGCAGCCAGGAGCTCCCCCACACTTAGAAGAACCTCTTCCTTGACCAGGTTCTTGCTTAGGAAGATGGTAGGGTCCGATGAGGGGGGCGCCATTACTAGAGACCCCCCTTCGATCCCATGCCCGCTATAGCTGAAGATGGTCAGGTCTCGCTCCGTAAGAAGTGGCTTCAATGCTTCTATTGTAGAGAGGACTTTGCTTTTGGTGGGAAGGGTATCGTTGGTGCTGTCATCGTCATACGCATATCCGAAACTTGGTTTATTGCTATCAAGTAGGGCACCTCCCTTCTGTAGGAGAGGGTAGGCATAATAAGGGCGGTGGTGTTTGGCACTGAGACTAGCGAGACAGTTCTGGATCCCTTCTGCATCATTGAGAGTACCCTGCAGGTAGTTCACATCGGTGCCATGATAATTCAGAGCCACATGGATGGCATGGATTGAGCCCAAGGGCTCCTCTTGGTAGAAGAGTTCACAGCTTTGGAATAGAAGAAGAAAGAGGACAAGTAGAAGTAGCAGAGCCTTTTTCATAAGCATACCTCAATCCTTAAGACGCTTCATCATAGCATCTGCTTCAGAGGTTGAACAGGACCAAGTCCAGAGGGCCTCCTGTAGTCATGGGGTGCTGAAACTTGGTCCAGTCGCTGAAGAGCTTCAAACGTGAAGGAATAATTTGATTTTTCTTGATGTACTCGAAGAGTCCATCGACGGTTATTCGCTCATTCTTAGCAGCTAGCGGGTCCTGTGAGGTAACGGTTGAGATGTCAGCACTGTGAGGATGGTCCCATCCCAAAGCTTCCAGGAGTGTGTAGGTGAAAACCCCATGGTTATGTGGGGAGTATTTGGTGCCGAAATTCATTTCATAGGAGTCTGTATGGGTACTGGCTGTAAGGACAAAAAGGTCGGGCTTTGTAAATTTCTCAGATGAATAGTAGGTCTCAAAGAACTCTTGGATAGAGTTGTTGAGGACAGTGTTTGTAGAGGAGGGGCTCTCTTCTACAAACATGCCACTAAAGCAGCTGTCGAGGATGATGAGCTTCTTGCCTGGGATGGGGTCTATCCAGGAGAGGAGTTCATCAGGGGAAAGTGTTTCGGCGGGTAACCCAACCGTCTTTGCAAGCAACAAGTGTCCACTCTCCTTAATGCCGTGTCCTGAATAGGTGAAGATGGTGAGGTCGTTTTCATTGGTTTGCTTTGCATGTTTCTCCAGCAACAGGTCGATGTTTGCTTTTGAGGGGTAGTTGGATATTGTGGTCCCTTTGATGGTGTAGCTATCATCACCTATGAATCCTGACCCTTTTTGTATCATACGATACCCTGTACCTGTTCTCTTCGATTTTGCAATAACAGATCCGAGAGCTAGATGGAGCTCCTCTGCATCATTGAGTGTCCCTTTCAGATTGTCAGCATTACTGTTATTCTCATAGTCCAGAGCGACATTGATGTAGTAGACATCCCCCTTTATAGGCTCTTCAGTGAAGAGCTCACAGGATGTGACCAATAGCAGGCTTAGCAGTGTGAGAAGAATCAGCATTCTTTTCATAGCATCTCCTGTTTCTTGTGTAGGGATAGGCTGTAGCGAATGCCAACTCCCAGCATAGGGGCGGTTATCTCCTTTCTCAGATGAATTGTAAGAGGAATGGTTATGTCGATGGCATGCATCTCTGTTTGCATAACCCTGAACTGAGGTCCTATTTGCAATGAGTAGGAGATGAAGGCCTCTTTGATAGTCCGGTAGTAGTTTGCTTCGCTGCTGATGCTGGCGAACAGTCCTGTTGTCCTGTTGAACTTGTAGCTGCCGCGTACTCTGAAGCCAACTGAATTAAAGCCCCGGGCTTGGTAGTTGCCGAAGGGGATGGACGGGGTGACGAACATCGTATGGAGATCAAGCCCGACAGAAAAGGTCTCTGCCTCATAGCCGATCAGCCCAACTGCTAGTGACATGGCATTGCTGCTTCGAAAGGGGATTTCATCTTCAAAATGAGGAATGGATGGGTAGTAGGAGTCTGAGAGGTCGAGGGCATAGGTAAGCTTCCCCCTTGCCAGGAGGGGGGTGCTGGTGATGAGAATCAGGATTAGAATGGCCAAAACCGTTCGTCTCATATCCTAAGTATACAGATATGAGGCGAATGTTCTATTCCCTACCTAGGGTATATTGCTATTTAGTCACCAATTGTCCGTTGAGGAACTCCCTCATATGGGCAAGTCTGACAGAGATTCTCACTACCTTCGCTTGTGGTCGGTCGAGGGTTTGGGCCTTGATGGTGTGCCCTTCCCAGAGCAGGCCTACCCTAAAATGGTCCCCTTGGAACTCACTACTGACCACTTGGGCATTATTGAACTCCAAATGCGGGAAGAACTCAGGTAAGGGCAAGGTGATGTCGTCCTGGATGGTGACATGCTCTGGGCGGAAGAAGATGGTATGCTCACCCTCCAAAGGCTTTACCGGGTATTTTCCCTCTGCTGCCTGGTTTGCCTGGTTTCTGGGTATGAGGCTGTAGGGAAGGACATTCCCCTCACCCATGAACGAAGCTACGAAAAGCGAGTTTGGCTTGTGATAGATCTCTTCGCCTGTTCCTATCTGTTCAACCCTTCCTGCTTGCATGACTATTATGGTGTCAGCGATTGCAAGGGCCTCTTCCTGGTCATGGGTGACATACAGGGTGGTAATTCCTGTCTCATCATGGATTCGGCGTATTTCGGTGCGGAGGTGCTTACGCATCTTTGCATCAAGGGCAGACAGGGGTTCATCAAGCAAGAGCAGGTGTGGTTGGGAAGCTAGGGCCCGGGCTAGGGCGATACGTTGTCGCTCACCTCCGGAGAGTTCTTGCGGCTTGCGCTTCAGGTAGCCTTCAAGGCCTACAAGCTCCAGCAATCGTCTCACCTCGGCCTTGCGTTCGGTTTTCTTGATGTTCCGCAGTCTCATGGGGTATGCGATGTTCTGCTCCACACTCATATGGGGGAAAAGGGCATAGTCTTGGAACACCATGGCGATCTGGCGTTCGTGCACCGGGGATTCGATTATATCTTTCCCATTGAGGAGGATGCTTCCCTCCTCAGGCGTTATGAGACCTGCAATAAGTTGCAGTGTGGTGCTTTTGCCACAACCCGAAGGTCCTATGATGCAGGCGAGTTCCCCCTCCTTGATGGAAAAGGAAGCGTCGAGCTTAAAGTCCGGGTAGGACGCCTTCATGGTACAGTTCAGACCCTTATCGGCCATTGTTCTCTCCCTTTGCCAGTTCACTGACGAGAAATACGATGATGCATACAAGAATGAGGACGGTTCCCAGGGCACATGCACCTTGGAAATTATAGGAGCCTATCAGGCGGTACATGATCACAGGAAGCGTAATTATGGCACTATTTGCCAAAGTCAGGGTTGCGGTAATCTCCCCCATGCTCAAGGCAAAGGCAAACATGCCTCCGGTTATCAAGGCCCCTTTAAGCAGGGGGATTTCAATGAGGAAGAAGGTGCGCAACGGGCTTGCCCCTAGGGTGAGGGAGCTCTGGATATAGGAAAGGGGCATCTTGCGGTACTCAGGCAGTATCGTCCTCAGGACAAATGGGATGGCTATGACCATGTGTGCAAGCACTACAAGCGTATAGCCTACCGAAACACCTCCACGGATCCTGTTTGCGATCAGGTAGTAGCCCAAGCCGATGATGACTGAGCTGACAGCCATGGGAAGCATCCCAAATAGCTCCAAAGCCGATGAGGCAAATCCCTTTTTACGTATGGCGGTTGCCATGGTCAGGGCGATGGGGACGGTAACGATCGCTACCAAGGCAGCTATTAGCAGGCTGTTGTTCAGGGCCTGGAGGGCAGAGCCCATGTGACCGGTGCCCCTTTCGATGGCAAAGAGCTGGCGGTACCACTTGAAGCTGAAGCTTTCATGCCCTGAGCGTGTGGCTGAGGCCATGAAGGAGCGTACTACGATGGATACTATCGGGCCAAGGACAAACAGCAGCGTTGCAACCGAGTAGACGAGTGCGAGCAGTTTTCCCCCTCGGGTAGCCGGTTTTTTGGTACGTCGTTTGGAAGTGAAGTTGTACTCCTCGCTTCTGGCAAGACTCTTCTGGATCCTGTTATACCACACTAGCAGAGCTGAAGTGATTATGATGGAGAACAGTGAGAGGGCAGCAGCCCCACCGCTGTCCATGGATGTACGTGCCAAGCGGTATATCTCAACCTCCATGGTGGTGAACCGGGGGCCTCCTCCCAGCACCAGGATGATGGCAAAGCTGTTGAAACAGAAGAGAAAGACCAGGGTAGCTGCCGAGAGAACAGAAGGCAAAAGCCTGGGAAGCGTAATGCCAAAGAAGGTCTCTCTTTTTTTTGCTCCCAAGGTCCATGCCGCCTTTTCACAGTTGGTGTCCATATGTTCCCAGTAGGTTGATACCAGGTTCATCACAATGGGGAAGTTGAAGAAGGTGTGCGCCAGTATGATGGCCTTGAAGGAGTACAGTACCTGTATCGGTGGATCCTCAAGGGAGAAGACCTTCATAAGGAACTGGTTGAGAAATCCGTTGTTGCCAAAGAAGATGACAAAGCCCAGCACTACAAGGATCGAGGGGATGACAAAGGGAATGGTTGTCAGCGCCCTGATGAAGCGCCTGCCTCTGAACGAGTAGTTTGCCAAGAGATATGCCCCAGGAAGGGCGACAATGACAGAGGCAAGGGTACTCAAGGTAGCCTGGTAGAGGGTGAAGAGCATGATCCTGAGTGTATATCCGGACGTGAAGGTCTGTAGGACACGCAAGAAAGTGAAGCCTTCCTCCCCGAGGAAGGCTGTGGAAAGGGTGAAGAAGAGGGGTATGAGGAACAGGGCCAAAAGCACTATAGCCCCTGGGGCCGGCATTGCCTTGTAGAAACCTCTGTACTCTCCTCCAACGTTCTGCTTCATCTGCTCATCACCTGTGTCCACTCAGTTAGCCACCTATCGAGGTTTTTTTCAATAGAACGAGCATCAAGAGAGAGGCTTTTCCCAGGTTTTGGCGCCCAGTCGAAAGAAGGTGGAAGAACTGTTTCACTATTTGTAGGATACATGGAGTTTGCTGTTGCAACCATCAGCTGTGCATCAGTAAGCAGGAAGTCGATGAACGCTTTGGCCTCTTCCTTCTTCTTGCTTGATGCTAGCAGTCCCACACCTTCAATGGTGGTGCTGTGGCCTTCTGCAAAAAGGGTTGTCTGGTAGCGTGTGCTATCTTCATACGTCACGTGATAGACGGGGCTGGTGGTATAGCTCAGCACCAGGGGGGCCTCACCTTCGGTGAAGAGACCATAGGCGCTGGACCATCCCTCAGTAATGGTGAGGGCATTGGATTTCATCGCTTCCCACCAGTGAAGATACTTCTCTTCACCATAGACCTCAATTGTCCAGAGCAACAGGCCCAATCCGACAGAAGAAGTTCTGGGATCGATAAGGATCACCTTGTTCTTGTACTTGGGGTCTGTCAGCTCCTGTAGGGAGGTGGGTATCATATCCCCGGAGAGCTTTTCCGTATCATAGACAAAGGCAAAGTTGCCGTAGTCAAAGGGAAGCAGCCTGTACAGGGGATCGAAGTGCAAGAAAGGGGGTATGGAGGCAAGGGCTGGGCTTTTGTAGGGCTCAAACAGCTCAGCCTCATATGCCTTTGCCGCCATATCATCGGTAATTCCCACCACAACGTCAGCGAGGGGGTTGTGCTTTTCCCCTATGACCTTGATGAGCATCTCGACGGCATCGCCAGCACTGACCAGGTTTACCTTGATGCCGGTCTTCTCTGCAAAATCAGTTACGATGGTGGGACCGGGCCCCCAGTCACCGGTAAAGGCATCATAGGCATACACGGTGATCTCTTGCTGTGATGAGGGTGGAGTTTCCTTCTTTCCTTGTGCGAACACAAGGGAAGAGACGAGTAAGATGGCTAGAACAGCTACAAAACTTCGATGCTTATTCATAAGCACCTCCTTAATGGTATTCTGCCATGGGGAATTGGTTTAATTGAGAATTGCGTGTCTCCCTCCGCTGGTATTATCCAGATCAGGTTAACGGGTGTAATCTCAGGCCTTCGGCCACCCCAGGACACCTTTACCCTACTGATATTTGCTAAATCTGTCAAGCGCGGTTTGTTGACCACCCCCTATTCCTACTGTACAGTACAGGTATGAAGCATATCGCGCTCTCCTCTGAAATTGCCAAGATTGATGCTGCATCGCAGCTTGACTTCAAGTTGCCGGCCCTCTCCCTGATGGAGAGTGCAGCCATGGGAGTCTGGCTTGAAGTCCAGACAAGAATTTCCTCGCTGGATGCCTCGCTGGTGTTTTTGTGTGGTGGGGGCAATAACGGTGGGGATGCCCTCGCTGTTGCCCGCCTTGCCTACAACAGTGGCCATCGTGCACTGGTGTGCATCATGGCCGGTAGGCAGCTTTCACCCTCCTGTGAACGCCAGCTTGAGATAATCAAACGGTATGGCATAGACCTCATCACTGTCGACAAGGGCATATCTGCCAGAGCAAGTGAGGCTATCGTGCAGGCTGATTTCCTCTTTGACGGACTTGCGGGAACAGGGCTGAAGGGCCCCTTGCGCGGGGACGCCCTCGCTCTCGTAGAGCTGGCGAACCAGAGTCCAGCCTACAGGATTGCCATCGACACCCCCTCGGGGATAAGTGAGAACGTCCCCGTATCTTCACCCCATTTCCAGGCCGATCTTTGCATAACCTTCGGAAGAAGAAAGGTTGCGATGTTTCACCCCCTCACCCGTTCTTCCTGTGGGGAGATTATAGTGAAAAACCCCTCTTTCCCTCCACAATTGTTGGAAGACTCTCCAGTCTTGGCCAATCTCTATACCCTCGCTGACATCTCCCTGGGAAAGCTTTCCTCCTCTTCCTACAAGAACAGCCGTGGTCATCTGGGCATAGTCGGGGGCAGCAAGGAGTATACCGGGGCAGCCAGGTTGTCAGCCCGTGCAGCGTTCGCCTCTCGAGCAGGACTAGTAACCCTTTTTTGTGATGAGGAGGTCTATCCCATCGCAGCGGCAGAGTTGCCCTCTGTTATGGTTCGTATCTTGGCCCATGTGGTGGATCTCTCCAGATATGATGCGCTTCTGGTCGGTCCGGGGTGGGGCAGCGGCCGTACATCCCTGTTGGAAAGCATCCTATCGCTAGGCAAGCGCATCGTCCTTGATGCCGACGGCATCACCGCCTATGCTTCCCTGCTGCAGGAGAAGAAAACCATCAGCCATGGTCCCCTGGTCATGACCCCCCATCTAGGAGAGCTGAAAACGCTTGCCACAGCGCTGTATGGGACGTTGCCTGAAGATACGCCTCTGGCATTCTTCTCCATGATCCAGGAGATGGCTGACCGTCTAGATGCCACCCTGGTCATAAAAAGTTCGCTTGTACATATCGCTACCCCTGGAAAAAAACACCTTGCAGTGGTTGAGGGGCTCAACCCCTCCCTCGGGGTTGCCGGCAGTGGTGATGTGCTCTCCGGTGTCATTGCATCTCTAGTCGCTGGAGGCATGGGGGTGCAGGAGGCGTCGCTTCTAGGGGTCCTGCTCCACCAGGAGGCGGGCTCGGTTGCTCGGGACGAACGAGGCTACTATGATTGTGAAACACTCATCGGATACCTGGGGCAGGTTGTTATGGGATCCGAGCGATGATGCAAATCTATGTTCTTTCGATAGTCTATCTGCTGGTGGGCGCTGGGATTTTACTCAGTGATACATATGGGGGGAGGTTTGCGCTTCTTCTCTCATTGCGGTATATCTTTCGTACCAAGAAGGTGTTCCGTCTGGTTTTGATCATCACAGGGTTCGCCTTGAGCCTTGCCTTGGGGTTTTTCCCCATGGCCCCAGGGCCTCCTCTTCTGGGGGACCTTATCCCGATGGCCAATACGCTTCTGCTCACATTCTGGTATGTGTTCCACGCCCTCAGGCATACGGATGAGGACGAACCTCTAAGAGAGAAATCGGTGCTCAAGGCGACGGGACAATACTTTGAGAAGAATAAGCGAAACTTGGGATTCATTACCTCTCTTGTGGCTTTGCTCCACTTCTTGGTTCCCATGTCAGTGTTGTTATGAGGATGGTAGGATGGAAACATATGCTTCTGAGCGGATAACTACTGCAGGGATACTCTGCAAAGAGGGGCGGTATTTTATCGCCAAACGTGAGGACAAAGGCTCGATCGGTGGCCTCTGGGAGTTCCCCGGAGGCAAGAACAGATGGGGCGAAAGCGAACAGGAGACCTTGAAGAGGGAGTTCCTGGAGGAGCTTAGCCTCGATATCGAAGTCGGGCCGCTGCTGCATACGCACGATTTTGTAAATAAGGGAACGCTCTATCATCAGAAGGCATACCAAGTGTATTGCAATCAAGTAGGAGAACCCTCCTTGAGTGTCCATACAACCTATCGGTGGGCAACCGCAGAAGAGCTCGAGAGCCTCCCGTTTGCCCCTAGTGACCAAAAGATCATCGCAACTTTGCTGAACCGTTAGGTCTGGGTCAGGATGCAGTAGATGGTGGAGGTATAGGTTCCGGAAACCGGATAGGTCTCAGGTGCGATATAGATACGGATCTCCCCTTCGAGGACATTGGCATCGGTGGAAGTGTTGTCAATAGGGGAAATTGTCGGCATATAAGCTGTTGCAAATGTGGTATTTGCAGATGTGATGAGGGTAGCGGCCGTGTTGGGTGCTGTAGGGTCAAAAACCACACTGTAAGGAACAGGCTGTGCCCCAACTGATTTGAGGGTAAAGGCGGTTGCATCCCCTGTCGGGTTTGAAGCAAACCGTACATTGGCTGAGTCATCTAGGGAGAAATATCTGAGTTTTCCAACCAACAGGGAGTTTCCCAAACTGTTCTTGCTGAAGAGGTCTGCATAAGGGAAGGGGTTGGTCACAAGACTCTCCACTCCAAAGTAGAAGGCTGATGGTTCGCCCTGGTTGTTCCTTGGATCCCTTTCGCCTATCAGCATCATGGTATAGTTCACCCCTGTGGTGCTGCTGGCCGTGATTTGAGTTGTATAATACCCCTTGTTCAGGTTTTTCTTCTGATCAGTGAGGATAACTGTCACGTCCACCCATATGAACTGGTATTTGTACTTGTACTTAAACGTGTTGCTTCCATTATAGGTTCCAGCCATGGGGATGATGCCGGTATCCACATAGAGTCCGATATCCCCTTCAATGGAGTTTCCTTCAGTAAGTCTGACATCAAGTGGGGAGATGGTACTGCTGTACTCCGAGTGACGGTTTGGTGGCGTTGAACTCAACCGTATAGGGAAATGCTATCTGGGGTTATCCGTCTGAGAAAAGGAGGAAGTTGATCTCTGAACCATTGGGAGAGAAGGAAAATTCCAGTGTTGCCGCATCTGATGAAGAGAAATATTGAAGCTCTCCCACTTTGTAAGAGTCCTGATACGTACCTTCTAACTGAGCTACTTATGGCGGGTGAATTAAGCACTAGTGGCATTGCCTTGCCTATAGCAATGAATATGGCACCACAGTATATGGATAGTACGAAGTATAAAACAGAAATAATACATGAAAAGCTTGTCAGGAATCGGATAAACCCATCAGGTTTCAGGCAGACTCTACCAGAGCCACTGCTTGCTCTGTATGTTGCCATCAGAAAGGGCTGGATTGTAAACAACCCAACCCTTTTTGCATTCGGGAATGAAAAGCAGAAAAAAAGAAACTTCAGAGGGCAAAGGGCCCTCAATCTCGCTAAGCCCCACTCAAGGCAGGTGTTCTACTGCTGCCTTTTCGACTGCCAGACCCTTCTTGTAATTGATGAAGAAGGCGTTGAACCCATCAATATCCTCCTTGCTGGGTGTTATTACTGAGGCTGCGCTTGATGCGAAGACCTTTTCGGACAAGAAGTCCTGCAGCTTCATCTTGTCCTTGTGTGCCAGGTAGGAGGCAAGAAGCGCGATACCCCAGGCTCCTCCTTCCCCTGCTGTATCCAGTACAGAGATGGGGGTGTGCAGTGCCGCTGCCATCATGGTCTGCCCAACTACAGGAGTCTTGAAGAAACCCCCATGGCCGTTGATGGTGTCGATCTCAACCTTCTCATCCTCAAAGAGGATATCCATTCCGACACGTAGGGCTCCAAGTGCGGTGAATAGTTGGGCACGCATGAAGTTTGCTAGCGTAAACTCATTCTCTGTGAGGCGGATGAAGAGAGGCCTGCCCTCATAGATGCCTGTCATGGTCTCTCCTGATATGTAGTTATAGGGGAGCAGTCCACCACAATCCTTTGCACCTTCCAGGGCTTTGCCTAGGAGGGTATCGTACAGCTGATGCTTTGGTATCTTGGCCCCTGTGGCCTCAAGCACCTGGGCAAACAATGCCATCCAGCGGTCATACTCACCTGTACAGTTGTTTGCATGAGCCATGGCAACCAGCGATCCGTCTGGAGTGGTGACCAAATCTATGAACTTGTTGTAGCTTTTTGACAGCTCATGTTCCAGGACTATCATGGCAAAGACGGATGTCCCTGCTGAGACGTTCCCTGTTCTCTGGGCAATGCTGTTGGTCGCAACCATGCCGGTACCTGCATCCCCTTCAGGGGGGCAGAGGGGGATTCCTGGGACAAAGCTGCCGCTTGGATCGAGTAGGCGCGATCCCTCTGGGGTAAGCGTTCCCGCTTCCTCACCTGCAAGCAGAACCCGAGGAAGCAGGGACTCTATCTTCCAGGAGAAGCCTTTCTGTTGGACAAGGGTATTAAACTTGCTGACCATCACCTCATCATAGTCGCTTGTGTTGATGTCGATGGGGAACATGCCCGAGGCATCACCGATGCCCAGGACTTTCTTGCCGGTAAGAAGCCAGTGGACATAGGCTGAGAGCGTACAGATGTAGGAGACGTCCTTGACGTGCTCTTCCTTGTTGAGGATGGCCTGGTAGAGGTGGGAGATGCTCCATCGCTCAGGGACCGGGTAGTCAAAGAGGTCTGAGAGCTCATCAGAAGCAGTATGGGTGGTGGTATTCCGCCAAGTCCTGAAAGGGACAAGCAGCTTGCCCCCCTTGTCAAAGGCGAGGTAGCCATGCATCATGGCACTGATCCCCAACGCCTTGACCTTCGTAAGGGTGATGCCAAACTTCTGTTGGACATCTTGTTTCAGGTTAGCAAAACAGATTGCCAGATTTTTCCAGACATCGTCGAGTGAGTAGGTCCAGTATCCATCGGTAAGGGTGTTTTCCCAATCTGATCCCCCCCCAGCTATAGGTTCGTTCCGGTCGTTGATCAGTACTGCCTTGATCCTGGTCGATCCAAGTTCAATGCCCAGTACGCTCTCTCCTGCAAGAATCATGTTTTTTGTCTTTTCGTCAACCATCATTACAATCCTCTTATGGTTAGTCGTGTAGTATTCAGTGCCAATGGCTCCCCATTTTTCATATAGGGCGGTATCCAATCTGGATGGTGTTTGCTTCCTTGATGATTTCTCGGGTTGTCCCAACGCTGTTGCTAGTCTTGCTGATACCATGGGAGATAAAGAAATCTGTATTTTCAGCTAGGTCTTGAAATCCAATTATTGTATTATGCCTCAAATTGCAAGCCTTTATCCACAATCAAATTCAGTATACAAGCACGGTTTGCTAAACTCAAGGAGAAATACAGACATTGATCATTGCGTACAAGGACAGCCTAACGAACCGGTCCGAAAATGACCGTATGGAGTATGGGGTGCCTGCCCTAGAGCTGTGCTAATTCGGCAGTCGTATTGCTAATTGTTTTTTGCACATCAATCTCTTTGTTGATCAACTGGTAGAACCATTTGCAGACAATGCTGTCAACTTGGTTTTGTGGAATTTTCTCACCCTGCTCATTGGAAGGAGGCAGGATGGGTTTTCCTAGCTTGTAGGACGAGGAGTAGATAGGGAACCATGGGTACAGTTTTGTCAGCTCATCATTGTGATACGTTTTCTGTACAGCTGAAAATCCTCCCAAGACAGAGAAGTAGGGGCTTATCTCATCCATGCATGCCCATTTGAGGAACTGATAGGATTCGGCTACCTTCGTGCTTTTGGCGCTGACTCCCAATCCCCAACCACCCAAGATCGGAGTGCCTCCAGGAATTTCGCTATAGCCGACGTTCTCTTCCTTGATGACCTGGTCAGTCTGTAGTGCAACCTTATTGAAAAAGGAGGGGTAGGTGATGAGCATTGCTGTCTCTCCATTGAGGAAATCTCGCACAACACTCTTTTCATTTGATTCCATAAAGTTTGGTTTGACAAACTTGAGCAACCGTAGGATGGAGACATAGCTTTTCAGAACGTTCTGGTTATTCAGCAACAAGTTGATGGACGAGTGAAGGATTGAGTCATTCTTTATGAAAGAGAGCAACCTCAGATAGATCTCCGGTGCAAGGCACTCAGGATACGCAGCAGGAAAGGAGGTCCCATATTCAATAGTATCACTATATAGGGTAAAGAATTGGGCGATCGCATTAAATTCTTTCCAAGTCTTTGGAGGCTGCAAGCTGCTTCTGAATCGTTTCTTGTAAGCGCTCTTGTTGTTTTCATCATCAAACAGGTCTTTCCGATAGTAGAGGATTTGGGGAGCGTACATGAAAGGAAGACCATACACCTTATCCTTCCACTGCCCAAAGAACTCAGCCGTTCCTGGAAAGAAAAGATCCTGGTACTTGTCAGATTCTCTCGCATAGGCAGTAATATCAGCCAATATGTCGTTTTGAATGAGTGTCTCGACCCAAGGGATGTCATACATGATGACATCTGCAGAGTCGGGTCCCGTCGGGTTGGTTTTTTCCTCCATTATCCTGTCCAGCAGCTGCTGATGGGGGATTACGGAGATATTGGCATGTATCCCGGTTGAGGCGGTAAAATTGTTGATGATGCGCATCAGTGTATGGGATTGGGAGGTATCCAACATCAGGACATTGATCTCCTTGTTTGTTGGTGACGCATCTTTTTTCACATGTGAAAACAAAGGGTGGTTGTGCAAATGGTCTATGGATAGCTGATCGGAGAAAATGAGATTCTTACTTTCAACAATAGGGCGTTCAATTTCATCCAAAAGGATGGTAGCGGCTGTCGAGCCCAATTTGATGGCTGGGCGGCGTGTTGAGAGGGAAGCCATGGAGTAGGTCAAGGAGTTCCAGTGTTCCTCGCCAAGTGTTACGACAGGTATATCCTCTTGTGAATAGCCGAGAAACATGAGGCTCTCGATGATGCCTTTGGCCTTATTCTCGGAAGTGGTGAGGATAGCATCTGGCTTGGCATGTTTCAAGGTTTCCGACATGTTTACTATTGCCCGAAACGAGTCTTCTTTGCTTAACAGGGATGTGATGATCTGCTCTTTTGAGATTTCAGTGCCTGACCGGGTAAAGGCAGTGGTGAAACCGCGAACGCACTCAGACTCACAAAAGTATTTTTCCGGTCCGGTAAAGAGGAAGAGGTTTTTCCTATTGCTGTCAAGCAGTTCCTTGGTGATCTTAAGTATTGTCGTATAGTTGTCTGTCATTACAAAACTCGATTCCAAGCCTTCCATTTTGCGGTCGATCAAGACTAGCGGAATGTTTCTGCCGGTAAACGTCTCATAGTATTTCTTCCATTTGTCAGGGATGCACGTAAATACTATCAAACCACAGATTTGTTTTTGGGCGAATGTCTCGATACAGGTTATTTCATAATCCTTTCTCTCATAGGAAAGGGCGAGGTTGATGGTGTACTGGGTATCGCGGAAGACGGATTCGATGCCTTCCAGCACTTTGATATAGTGGTTGTCTTCAAA
>CAYMRN010000001.1:3734-4577 GCA_964392855.1 uncultured Sphaerochaeta sp. | reverse complement strand
ATATCATTATACTGTTTTGTGCGTAAGTTCTTCGCTAAATAGTTAGGCTTATAGGATGTCTCTTTAATTGCTTTTGCTATCCGTTCTGCAGTCTCGGTGCTGACAGGCTTGGTATTGTTCAAGTAGTTAGAAACTGTTCCAATGGATACCCCTGCCAGTGCAGAAACATCTTTTATCGTTGCCATCTTTTTGTCCTTTATTGGCTAAATATTATAGTAATTAGGAGGAATTGTCGATAAGGGATAAAATCAAAACACCCTGTAATAGGGAATTACAGGGTGTAGCTCGTAGTTCTAAAATTCTTTTAGCATTCGATCTCGTTGATTTTGCCAAGAGGTTCACTCATGAGCAGGGCCTTTCCTGGCTTGACGCAGATACCGGTTTCCCATCTGCATCCGAATTTTTCTCCAGAAAAATACGTATCAGCTTGGAACGTCATGTTCTCCTGCAATTTGTAGGTAGAAGTTGTTTCCATCCAAGGCGCTTCAACTTCGATCATACCGGTTCCATGACAAGGTCCGTAGGCGAAATAATCCTTCATCCCAGCATCCACTACCTTCTGATAGTAGTCTTTTGCTATTTTAGATGCTTCAACACCAACTTTTACCTGGTCGAGTGTCCAGTTATGCATTGATAGGCCGAATTCCACCAACTCACGTTTCTTCCCTACCAAGGGTCCCATGCTGATGGGCAGTCCGATACTGGGGCTGTACCCTTCAATTTTTGCCGATAGGTTCAACTGTACCAGATCCCCTTTTTCAATGGTGCGATAGGTAGAGCGGGAAATGGCATGGCTTGTGGATTTTTCACTGAACACATACATGGGAAGGCCTTCATACTCGG
>CAYMRN010000001.1:0-3724 GCA_964392855.1 uncultured Sphaerochaeta sp. | reverse complement strand
CCATTCTCATATATGCATTTCTGTGCAACTCCAACCATCTGCAACTCGGTCACACCGGGGCGGATCTCTGCCATTACGGCTTCTGTTGCCTTCTGGACAATTTTGAATCCATGCCTGATGCAGGCCAATTCGTTTTCAGACTTGATCATCCTCAGCGACCTGACGATCTCTTCGTTTCTGATGATCTCTGCATCAGGGAAGCATCTGCGCAGTCCTTCGAGCTGAATTGGGTTGGTCACCAAATACCCTGCGATACCGATTCGCAATCGCTTGCCTTTAACCCCTAGGAACTCAAATACATCCTTATAGGTACTGACCTTTGCCTCTGGGTATGCAGGGTCTGCAGATTCTCGATATTCCAGAAGGGTGAATATGTCTTTCAAGACACTTCTATCAGCTGCATACTTCGGGCTTTCCGGCCCTACCATCAGAGCAGCCTTTCCGTTTGGACCAATGGCAACTCCAGCTGTTTCGAAAAGTGGCCAATAGTTTGTGAAATATCGAACAAAGGAGTAGTCGGCTTCGTTGCAGTTTGAGATTAAAATATCCAATCCTGCCTCTTCCATTAGCTTTGACGCTTTTCCAATTCGTTCGAAATACTCTTCTTCTGGTATCCTGACTCTATCAATCATAAAGACCTCCTAGCAATTGTATTGCTTGTTGTAAATTTGTATCTTCTGCCTGTTTTTCCAGCCCAAACACATATTGAAAAGCCACTGAACTTCCTGCTTCGAGTCTCTTTACGGTATTGTTCCTTGCCTCTTCAGCTAGGCCCCTCGGGCCTGCTGTGGCGGGAAGGGAGAAACCGCATGCACTGCGATCAACAGTTCTTGAGAGCCAGGCTACCGTATGGTCAAGTGCATTGGTATTGATCGCTACCCAAACCACGTCTCCATCACTCCTATGCATCTTGTTTACAGTAACAGGGCCAAATTGTGGCTGGTTTTTCATGATAGCCACCAATTCGGGACTGTATGTCGGATGCTTGTCCACCATGAGGAAAAGGGATGGATCCTCAACGACTCCTGGAATCACCTCATCCAAGACGCTGACTGTCCTCTTGGAAAAATCATTACAGCCATATGCAAGCTGAACAGCATCTCGCATCGTAAAGTTCAAATGGTTTAGGTACATGTAGTGCATGTCGCTCTGTTGCAGGTTTGTCAGGGTACTGTCAACAAAGACAGATGACCCGTCACCCAGGATTTTCAACGAGGGTGCGAACTCATACGCTGCTACAAAAGGGATATGGAACTGCATCTTCCCGCAAAGAGAGATAGGGTTGGGCCCATCGGAGATCTCGATCCATGCATCCTTATAGCGTGTTAGGGGCAATTCCCCATGATGGAGGTGCGTATCTTCTTTTGATGGGTTGCCCATTGCTGTAATCCCACAATGAATCATAAATGCTCCGTAGTTGTGGAGAAAATCCTTTGCTGCATAGTCAGGCTCTTCTACGAACCCTTCAAACTTCTGTTCAACTCCGTCGAGTTTCCAGCTCCACAGGCTTTGTCCGAAAAACGGCAACCAGATGAACTGTCCACGACCGATGGTGATCTTCAGGGCTTCAACCCCTGTGCTGTAGGCAAACGTATGAATGACCAATTCGTGGGTTTCGAATAGCAAGGTTTCTGTCCTACTGAATTGTGATGGTGTCAAATGTAGTTTCAAGATTAGTTCCTTTTATCAGTGAGAGTTGATGAATCCCGTACAGTGTAGTCTTGGAAAACTGAACTATCAAGAATAATTGCTAATAATATATGAAAATTCATTAAAACGTTTTAATGAAATTCTTATCTATATGAGTTATATTTCTTGCAAATTCAAGTTGCCCCGCTATACTTGTAATTGAATCCAGCGATCTACCAACAGAATTTTTGAGTTTAGATCATATGGCAATAGATTTTGATTGCCGAGAAAATCCATGACCAGATACAGGAGGAAGTGATGAATTACGGAAAAAAGGTTTGGGTTTTCCCTGATGCGGAGCTACCTCCTGTCGGAGTCAATCTGATCCCCGGCCATGAGTCGATAATCATTACGAACTGCAGTTCGCTCAAAGCGACAGTGAAGATAACGCTGCTGTTCACTGACAAGGATCCTGTAGCTCTTCCCCAGGCGGTAGTGGAAGCCAAGCGGGTTCGTTGCCTTCGGACAAATGAGGAGAAGGATTTCGGTTCGTTCAGACCAGTCGTCGGTGAACAGTATTCCATCGTCCTGGAAAGCGATGTTCCCGTTATTGCACAGTATGGGAGGGCAGAACCCAGGGCTGTCAATTTTTACACGACACCTGGATATTACGAATAAGATAGTGATTATAGTTTGGGAGGATTTTTCATGCAGCTGATAGATATGTTTTTCGACCAGATTGAGGATGCAAAAAAGAGAAGGGTGCCCTTTGTCATTCCCATAGGAACCATAGAGTACCATGCCCATCATGCTTCCTCAGGTACAGATACCATGGTCATCAATGGGTGTTTGCGGGAACTTGAAAAAGAGAAGGAGATCGTGGTCATGCCTCCCATCTGGTATGGCGTCGCATCCTATGCAGTAGGGGGCCCAGAGACAGGGACCATCCAGATCGATGAGGATGTCCACACCCAGTATGTATACTGCCTGCTGAAATCCCTTATCTATGGTGGCGTGAAAAATATCTATCTGGTTGCTCACCACCAGACAGAAGAGGCTGGCTTGATGCCGATGACAATTTCCTGTCACAAGGCTGCCAAGAAAGTAACCATGGAGTATATGGAAGACACCTTGGGAAGAGGGTGGTGGGGAAGCAATAGCTACAAGGATTATTATGCAAATCTAGGGTCGGGAGATGACCCTTTTTCCTATATCAAGGTAATACCCCTGATAGGAAAAGAGGCCCAGCACGCTTGCGGTGGGTTCGATCACGCAGGGAAATGGGAGACTTCTTTGATGATGGGGACCTATCCTGAAAACATCGACCTATCCCTCTGTTCAAGGAACACCGAGTGGTTTGCCCAGGATGCCGTTGAAGCAAGTGTGGAGCTGGGAAAACACATGGTTGCCTGTACCTTGGACTGGTTAAGAGAGGTCATCGTTTGAAGATAAGCGATCGTATATGTTGTAAAGCATATAAAAATATTTCACGAGTTTTTTGTATTTTCTAAAAAGGAGAAAGAGATGAAAAAAGGGCTAAGAAATGTAGTGGTCTTGTTGGCGGTTTTGGTTCTGGCAAGCTCTATGGTATTTGCTCAGGGCAAAGCAGAAGACGACGGTACAACTAAAATTGGTGTAAGTATCATGGAGCTATCAGCTTACACCTGGTATCTTGGGGTACAGGATGGTTGCTTGCAGTGGGCAAAGGATAACCCGGAAGCAAAATTTGTTTTCCAGTTTGAAGATTCTCGTTCTGACGTTTCTACCATGCTGAACAACATTGATGCTTTGGTTACTGGTGGAGCAAAGGCAATCATTCTTTTCCCAGCCGATGCCTCATCCGCTATCCCTACCATGAAACAGTATGTGAAAAAGGGGATCCCTTTTGTAATTGGAGACTACAACCAGAACCCGAAGAGTGAATCAGACATAGTCTGGGAGACTTTCGTTGGGCATGATATGAGGCTTCTTGGAGAGACATCCGGCGAAGTTGCTGTTGAATATCTGAAAACCCTTGGCAAGAAAGACCCTGTCTGCCTGTTTATCAGCAGACCCACCTCCGGCCAGGTCTCCGTCGACCGCTTTGAAGGTTTTA